>NZ_WIXR01000043.1:0-79777 GCF_019425585.1 Burkholderia sp. COPS
ACGGCGGTGGCCATGGCAACGGCGATGGCGGCGGTCACGGTAACGGCGGCGGCCATGGCAGCGGCGACAGCGGCGGCCATGGCGACGGTGGCAACGGTGGCCACGGCAATGGCGGTGGCAACGGAAATGGAAACGGCAGTGGCGGCGCCGGCAATGGCGGTGCCAACGGTGTCGGCAATGGCCATGGCAGCGGGAACGGCAATGGCGGCGGTCACGGCAACGGCGGATCCTCCGGAGGCAACCACTGACCTGCCGCGTTGCCCGGCCGGGCGTCGTCAGAGCATCTCGAGCGCGCGCTTGCTGCGTGGCGGACGGAAGTACGCGTCAAGCTGCGCGCGCTCATCATCGCTGAACATGAAATCGAGCGCGGCCCGGTTGTCGCGCACGTGTTCGATGCGCGACGCCTTCGGGATCGCGAAAACCCCCGGCTGCGCGAGCACCCACGCAAGCGCGACGCGCATCACCGACACGCCGTGCTGCCGTGCGATCTCGTCGAGCGGCGAGCGCTTCGGCAGCCGTCCATGATCGACCGGGCTGTAGGCCATCGCCGGCATCCCGTGCCCGGCAAGCCATGGCAGCAAGTCGAATTCCGGGCCGCGCCGCGCGATGTTGTAGAGGATCTGGTTGGTCGCGCACGCGCCGCCACCGGCTTCATCGACGAGCTCGGCCATGTCGGCCGTATCGAAGTTGCTGACACCCCAGTGACGGATCTTGCCCGCGCGCTGCAGCGCTTCGAAGCCTTCGACCGTTTCATCGAGCGGCACCGAGCCGCGCCAGTGCAGCAGATACAGGTCGAGGCGATCGGTACGCAGGCGCTTGAGGCTCGCATCGCACGCGGCAACGACGCCGCGCCGGCTCGCATGGTGCGGATAGACCTTGCTGACGAGGAACACGTCGTCGCGCAGGCCCGCGAGCGCCTCGCCGACCAGTTCCTCGGTCGCGCCGTCGCCGTACATCTCGGCCGTATCGACCAGCGTCATTCCGAGCGCGACGCCTTCGCGCAGCGCGGCGATCTCGTCCGCGCGCCGGGCCGGCCGCTCGCCCATCTCCCACGTGCCCAGGCCAAGCTTCGGAATCGTCTCGCCGTCCGGCAGGACGACCGTGGCGATCGTGTCTGTCATGCGTTCCTCGTTGCGGATTCGTGGCCGCGCACCGCGACCCAGGCATGGAATACGACGCATCAGTGTAGTCAATCGGCGCGCGATTCACCTATTGCACGGCAAAAACCGGCTATAACGGCGCCACGCGATGACTTAGAATGGCCGCACCCTGATCGATACCCACTCCATGAAGGCATCCACGGACGACCGCTGGCAGGACCTGCGCCCCGACCCCGACAACGACACGCCGCTCTACCTGCAGCTCGCCCGCAAGCTCGGCGACGCGATCCACGACAACCGCTGGACAGCCGGTGAGGCATTGCCCTCCGAGCGCGTGCTGTCCGATGCACTGGGCGTATCGCGCATCACCGCGCGCAAGGCGATCGCGCTGCTCGTCGAGCAAGGCCTGATTCGCCGCACGCAGGGCGCCGGCAACTTCATCCAGCCGCGCTACGAGGATCCGCTGTCGCGGCTGTCGAGCTTCAGCGAAATGCTCGAACGGCGCGGCTTCAAGCCGAGCTCGCAATGGATCGCACGCGAGATCCAACCGGCGAACCGCGACGAAGTGATCCAGCTCGGGCTGTCGCCGGCCGCATCGGTCACGCGCCTGAAGCGCCTGCGCCTCGCCGACGGCATCGTGATGGCCGTCGAGAATTCGACGTTTCCCGCGACGCTGATCCCCGATCCGCAGGCAATCGGCGGGTCGCTGTACAGCTATCTCGAAGCGCGCGGCACGCCGATCGTGCGCGCGCTGCAGCATTTCCGCGCGGTCAACGCGACCGACGAGATCGCCGAGCAGATGGGCATCGCACCGCACGACGCGCTGCTGCTGATCACACGAATCGGCTATACGTCGGACCAGCGCGCGATCGAACTGACCGATACCTACTGCCGCAACGACTACTACGACTTCGTCGTCGAACTGCGCAAGTAACGCCGGCCGCGCCGCCGGCGCTTACAGCCAGCACGCGTCGTCGGTGCCGAGCGGCACGGACGGGCGCGCAAGCGACGGCGGTGTCACCGATAACCGCTCGGCGGGCCGCACCGCGTCGAGCATGCCGAACGGCGACGCGATGCGCTCGATCCGGTCGCATACATCGGTGCGCGCGAAATCGGGTGCCTGCAGGCCGTCCGGCACGATGCCGAACGACTGCAGCCAGCGGCCCGTCTGCGCGAGCGACAGTCGCACGTGCCAGCTTCCCCCTTCGCGTGCCCGGCGCGCGAGCGCGATCATCGTGCCGAACGCCGCGAGATAACCCGTTGCATGATCGAGCGCCTGGCACGGCAGGTGGCGCGGCGCGTTCGCGTGCGCGGCCTGCTGTTCCTGCCACGCGATCCCGCTCGCCGACTGCACGAGACTGTCGAAGCCGCGCCGCTGCGCCCACGGCCCCGCATGCCCGTATGCGGAAATCGACACGCACACGATGCCGGGCCGCCGCGCCGCCAGCGCGAGCGGCCCGAAGCCGCGCGCCGCGAGCGCACCGGGCCGGTACGACTGCAGGAACACATCCGCATCACGAGCGAGCGCGTGCAGCGTATCGATGCCCGCGTCGTCGCGCAGGTCGATCCACGTCGAACGCTTGCCACGCCCGTTGTCGATCACGAGCGGCGCGATGTTCGGCAGGTGCGGGCCGTTGACGAGCAGTGTCTGCGCGCCGTGCGACGCCAGCGTGCGGCCCGCGACCGGCCCCGCGATGATCCGCGTGAGATCGAGCACGCGCACACCGGCAAGCGGCTGGCCGGCGTCGCCTCCGCCGATCGGCTCGACGGGCGCATCGCCGATCCGCTCGATCTCGAACAGCGGCAGCGCGGCAATCGCACGCGCCTGCTCGTGCGCCGCCCACTCGTCAGGTGTTCTGATCAATGCGGCGCACAGCCCTGCCTCGGCCAGCGCGGTGTCGAGTGCTGCGCCGTCCCGCATGCGGATCGCCGCGGCGACGTCGTCGCGCCGCGCGCCGCAGCCGAGCACGCCGAGAATCCCCTGCAGGTGATGCGGGAAGTTTGCGTGCAACTGGATCCAGCGTCCGTCGCGCGTCTCGTAGAAGCCCGTCACCGGATGACGCAACTCCGGCGGCGGGCCGTCGTCGACACGCAGATAGCGTTCGCTGCGGAACGCGACGAGCGCGTCGCGCACCGACACGTCGACGGTTTGCGCAACGCCCGTGCGAAGCCGGTGGCATTCGGCCGCCGCGAGCCCGGCTGCCGCGATCGTCGCCGCGGCCAGCGTGCCGACCCGGAAGGTCGACGGCAGCGTCGGGTCCTGCCCCGTCACGGTCGCGCGTGCCAGCGCGTCGGGGTCGCCGTGTGCGAGCCGCCACAGATGCGTCAACGCGAGTTCGGGTGTCATGGCGGGACGGGCCGTGGGGGGAGACAGGATCGAGTCTAGAATTCGCGACCGTCGCGAGCAATCCTGATTGTGCGAATCGGCACCTCGCAGACGGTCGTGGCGCGGATGTATCGCCTGCTCCCCGGCACGCGCAGCCGGCCCGACATCCCCAACGCACGGCAAGTCTGCCGGCATCCTCGGTGCCGGCGTGCCCCTCCATGCGCACGTGAACCGCGCCCCGCTGCGCTCGCTGCCGGGCGGCACGGTCAGGCTCCGCCGCTACCGCGCGGACGAAATGCGGCAGCTCGCACGCCGCCGTGCCGCAGCGAAACGCTCGGGATACGTCGACGAGCATTCGCTCGACCGGCGCATTCCGGCGCCGGGCTCGCCGACCACGCGGATCGCCGATGGCCGCACGGCCGGCCGAATCGCGCATGTGCCCGAGCAATACCAGGACGCACGCCGATCCGCCAGCGCCGGGGGGCTACGTCGGCAGCGATGCGGGCGCGTGACGCCGGCCGTCGCGCCATGCGACGAGCGGCCGCCACCACGCCTGCGCGGCACGCACGGCGGGCGCGTCGAGCGGACCGAACGCGAACGTCGCGCCGTGCGCCCCCGCGCTGACCCAGACGCGCATGCCGGGCGTGAGCGTCAGCGAATCGCCGGCGCCGAGCCAGTGATCGTCGATCCGGCCCTCGATCGTCACCCAGACCTCGCCGTCAGCCACCTCCAGCGCGGTGCGATCGACGATCCGCCACCGACCGGCCGGCTCGTCGCCTTCGATCACGTAAAGTCGCAGTTCGCGCATGGCAGCCTCCTGGTCGCACGGGTCCGATGGCACCAGTATTTCGGACAGCGGCGGCACACGGACAGATACGGCGACGAACACTTTCGGCTGAACTGTACCGGTCGCTCGACGAGGACAGGCGCCCGCCGGCCGGACTTCGCACCGCCGTTGCGCCGAACCTGCACGGCGCGACGGCTTTCCCTACAATGTCGGCTGTCCCGCACCACCGCCCCGCCCCCATGTTCCAGCGCCCGCCTGCCGCCGCTCCCGGCGAAAAGAACCTCACCGTGATGCTCTGGCTCGTCGCAACGGGCTTCTTCATGCAGACGCTCGACTCGACGATCGTCAACACGGCGCTGCCGTCGATGGCCGCGAGCCTCGGCGAGTCGCCGCTGCGCATGCAGTCGGTCGTGATCGCGTACTCGCTGACGATGGCGGTGATGATCCCCGTGTCGGGCTGGCTCGCCGATACCTTCGGCACGCGGCGCGTGTTCTTCAGCGCGATCCTGGTGTTCTCGCTCGGCTCGCTGCTGTGCGCGAACGCGCATACGCTGCAGCAACTCGTCGCGTTCCGCGTCGTACAGGGGGTCGGCGGCGCGATGCTGCTGCCGGTCGGGCGACTCGCGGTGCTACGCACGTTCCCGGCCGAACGCTACCTGTCCGCGCTGTCGTTCGTCGCGATTCCCGGCCTGATCGGCCCACTGATCGGGCCGACGCTCGGCGGCTGGCTCGTGAAGATCGCGTCGTGGCACTGGATCTTCCTGATCAACGTGCCGGTCGGCGTCGCGGGCTGCATCGCGACCTTCTATTCGATGCCCGATTCGCGCAACCCGGCCGTCGGCCGCTTCGACCTGAAAGGCTATCTGCTGCTGACGATCGGCATGGTCGCGATCTCGCTGTCGCTCGACGGCCTCGCCGATCTCGGCATGCAGCACGCGGCCGTGCTCGTGCTGCTGATCCTGAGCCTCGCGTGTTTCGTCGCATATGGCCTGTATGCGGTGCGCGCGCCGCAGCCGATCTTCTCGCTCGAGCTGTTCCGGATCCACACGTTCAGCGTCGGGCTGCTCGGCAACCTGTTCGCGCGGATCGGCAGCGGCGCGATGCCGTACCTGATCCCGCTGCTGCTGCAGGTGAGCCTCGGCTACTCGGCGTTCGAGGCCGGGCTGATGATGCTGCCGGTGGCGGCGGCCGGGATGTTCTCGAAGCGGATCATCACGCGCCTGATCACGCGCTACGGCTATCGCAAGGTGCTGCTCGTGAACACGATCATGGTCGGCGTGATGATGGCGAGCTTCGCGCTGATGCGCGACACGGTGCCGGTCTGGGTGAAGATCGTGCATCTCGCGCTGTTCGGCGGCTTCAACTCGATGCAGTTCACCGCGATGAACACGCTGACGCTCAAGGATCTCGGCACGGGCGGCGCGAGCAGCGGCAACAGCCTGTTCTCGCTCGTGCAGATGCTGTCGATGAGCCTCGGCGTCACGGTCGCGGGGGCGCTGCTCGCGACGTTCACCGGCATGCTGCGCACCGTGACGCCGAGCAACACGCTGCCGGCATTCCATGCGACGTTCATCTGCGTCGGGATCATCACGGCCGCTTCCGCGTGGATCTTCGCGCAACTCGCGCCCGAGATCCGCAGCACCGCGCGCAAGACCGACCCGTCCGAACGCGCGTGACGCGCGGCGCGCGCCGAACCGGGTCGGCGCGCACCATTGCGGTGCAGTGCGGGCCGTTCGATGCGCCGGCGATGACCGACGGCCCGGCCGCGACGCGCCGCCGCACGGGGTACGATGCCGTGCACGCTTCTTGCTCGCCTATTCTCTAGGTAAACTGGCAGTCTTCCTTCGGCCGACATCATGAGCATGATCGAAATCGATCCCCCCGGCTTTCAGCCGCCCCGCCCCATCGCCGGCGACGACGGGAACCGGCGCACCGTGCTGTACGGCGGCTACACCGTGTTCAGCGTGTTCCAGCCCGTTTTCTCGGTGTCGCACCGCCGCGCGATCGGCTATCACGCGTCGCTGCGTGCGCACGACGAGGACAGCCGCCAGGTGGCGTCGCACGAGGTGTTCACGCAGGCGGCGCGGCGCGGCGACCTGCTCGAGCTCGGCCGGCTCGCCGAATCGCTGCATCTCGGCAACTTCCACGCGTTCGACAGTCATGACGAATGGCTCTTCCTGAGCCTGCATCCGGCCGCGCTGATGGACACCGTCTACAGCGACGCCCTGCTCGCGAACCTGAAGGCGCTCGGGCTGCCGCCGCATCGCGTGGTGCTCGAAGTGCCCGAGCAGGCGGGCGGCGAAACGCCGCGCTACGCGGCGATCGTCGACGGGCTGCGCAAGGCCGGCTTCCTGATCGCGCTGGTCGGGTTCGGCGCGAAGCATTCGAACATCGACCGCGTGTGGCACCTGCATCCCGACATCGTCACGCTCGATCGCGGCATCCTCGCGCAGGCAAGCGAGCACTCGCATCTCGAACGGGTGCTGCCGGGGCTCGTGTCGCTGCTGCACGAATCCGGCCAGCTCGTGCTGATGGGCGGGCTCGCGACCGAGCGCGACGCGCTGATCGCGCTCGAGTGCGACGTCGATTTCGTGCAGGGCCAGTATTTCGCGGGGCCGAGCGTCGAACCGGTGCAGCCGCAGGCCGCCGCGGGCTGCATGGATACGCTGTCGGCCGCATTGCGGCTGCGCGTCGCGCAACGCGAGCGCACGCAGGCGGAACGGCTCGCGCCGTACGTCGCGGCGCTCGAGGAAGCGAGCCGGAAGCTCGGCGCGGGCGAGCCGCTCACCGACGCGGCGGCCGTCGTACTCGGGCTGCCCGAGACCGCCCGGTGTTTCCTGCTCGACGCATCGGGGCGCCAGATCGGCGACAACGTGCTCGCGCGCGGCAGCGTATCGCAGCGCGCCAAGCGCTTCCGGCCGCTGCTGCACTCGGAAGGCGCGAGCTGGGAACGGCGCCCGTACTTCATCGACGCGATGCGCGCGCCGGGCCACGTGCACCTGACGTCCCCCTACCTGTCGATCAACGAGGCGCACCTGTGCGTGACCGCGTCGATCGCCGCGCCGGTCGCGACCGGCATGCAGGTGCTGTGCGTCGACATCAACTGGGAAGCGGCACTCAACCGCGAATGAGCGCGCCGCCGCGCCGCGCTCACGCGGCGGCGGCCTTGCGCGCGATCAGCCGGTGCACGCGCTTGCCGGACGATGCGCTGACGACCTCGTGCTCGTCGATCACCTGCGTGCCCGCCTCGAGCGCCGCCCGCATCCGCGCCGCATCGAGCGGCGTGTAAAGGCGGCCGCGCTCGTCGCGCAACGCGCCGTTGCCGGCCACCCGCCAGCTCATGTACAACGTGCCGCCCGGCATCAGGAGCTCGGCCAGCCGCGCGGCGGCGGCCGCCGCATCCGCCTGTTCGAGATGCATCACGACCGTTTCGCACAGCACGTTGCGAAACGCGCCGGACGGCACGCCGGCCAGCGCGGGCACTGCGGCCAGCTCGAAGGTGAGGTCCGGATGGCAGCGCCGCGCCTCGTCGAGCAGTGCGGCGCTCGCGTCGTAGCCGCGCACGTCGAAGCCGCGCGACGCGAGCCAGGCCGTATCGCGCCCGGCTCCGCAGCCGACGTCCGCGGTCGGCCCCGGTGAGAAATACTGCTCCAGCAGCGCGTACATGTCGTCTGGCGCGGCCTGGTC
This sequence comes from Burkholderia sp. COPS, assembly GCF_019425585.1. Taxonomy (NCBI): domain Bacteria; kingdom Pseudomonadati; phylum Pseudomonadota; class Betaproteobacteria; order Burkholderiales; family Burkholderiaceae; genus Burkholderia; species Burkholderia sp. COPS. Next base: position 7,901 of record NZ_WIXR01000043.1, read on the forward strand.
GAGCCAGTCCTGCGCGTATTGCGCGGCGTGGGCGTCGTAGGCATCGAGAGTCGGGCGATCCACCATGGTGACAGCTCCGCATAAGCGTCGTATGACGCACCGCGCATCTTGGCCACAGCACCTGCCGTGCGGCCCCCCACGCCCCGCGCGTCGGCTTGCGCGGCCCCTACGCGGCCCGCACGTCGCCCGCGCGCACTGCCTGCGCGGTCAACTCGGCCCACAGTGCGTCGCCGCGCCAGGCCGGGCGCGCCGCCGCACGTTCCGCGTCATGCATGAGCGCGCACAGTCGCGCATTGACGGGCGCCTGCGTGCCGAAGCGCGCGGCCAGCCATACGACCTCGCCGTTGATCCACTCGACTTCCGTCGCACGCTGCGCCGCGAGATCGTCGGACATCGACGAACGCGCGAGCGGGTCGATCGCGAGCATCCGGCCGCCGAGCACGCGGAACGCGAAATCGGGCAAGTCGAGCACGGCCGGGATCCACGCGGCCGGCAACGGCGTCAACCGCGCAGGCCGGATCGCGGCCCGCGCCAGGCAGTGCAGCGCTTCGCGCTGCGCGAGCGCGACGCAGCGCCGGTACGCACGTTGCGCGAGTTCGTCGCGCAGCGGCAGGTTCGCGAGCGCATTGACCGCGTTGTTCAGGTTGAGCAGGAGCTTCGCCCACTGCACGGCCCGCATGTCGCGATGCAGCGCGAGCGGTAGCCCGGCGCGCGCGAATGCGTCGACAAACGGCGGCAGCGCGGGAGACGCGTCGGCCGCAAGCGCGCCGGCCGAGCCCTGGTGAAACGCGCCGGGCGCGCGCTCGATCACGTTGAACGGCACCATGCCGGCCAGCACGGTTGCTTGCGGCAGCGCCTCGCGCAGCACGTCGGCATTGTGCAGGCCGTTCTGGAAGCTGATCACGACCGTGCCGGGCCGCAGCACGCCGGCCAGCTGCGCCGCGGCCTCACGCGTCGCGGCCGATTTCACCGCCACGAGCACGAGCCGCGCGGCCGCCGCAGCCGCCGGATCGGTCGTGAACACGACATCGGCCGGGGCGAGCGTCGCGCGATAGCCGCGCCGGTCGGTCAGCGTCAGCCCGTGCCGACGAATCGCATCGCCGATCCGTGCGCGGCCGACGAGCGTCACCTTCGCGCCGGCCGCCGCGAGCCGTCCGCCGAGATAGCAGCCGACGGCGCCCGCACCGAATACGCAGACCGGTGCGTCAGACATGCGAATGCGCGCCGCCGTGCACGGGGCCGGCCCGCCGCTCGACTTCGCGGCGCACTTCGCCGCGCAGTCCCGCGAAGAACGCGACCTCGGCGACGACGAACAGCGGCCCGACCATCAGGCCGACCAGATCGTCGACGAATGCGGGCTTGCGCCCTTCGAACCAGTGCCCGACGAACTGGACGATCCAGCCGACGACGAACGCGCCGATGCCGGTCGCGAGCCATTGCGCGGTCGGCAGCAACGCGAGCGCCTGCGCGCCCCACAGGCCCAGCGCGAACAGCGCGGTCATCACGATCCCGAACCGCAGGTCGAGACGCAGGTAGAACACCGCGAACGCGACGGCGAGCAGCAGCGCCGGCGACAGCGCGACGCCGGCCAGCGTCCCGAGCGCCGGCCGCGACAGCAGCACCTCGACCGCGAATACGATCATCGGGATCCCGACCAGATGCGTCGCGATGTTGCGCGCGTCGCGGTGGTAGGCCGCATACTGGGAAAGATGGTCTTCGAGCGTCTTCATCGCGTCTCCTGGTCGGTTGTTGGGCGCTATGATGCGCGTCACGCCCGAGAACCTCTGTCAGCTACCCGACATCGCGTGCCCATGCCCTCTTCGCTCGCCCCGTACCTGCCGCAGATCGAAGCGAACTCGTGGTTCGCCGCGCTGCCGCCCGCGTTGCGCGCGGACCTGCTCGCCCGCGCGGCGCTGCGCCGGCTGCCGGCCGGCCATGCGCTGTTCCGGCGCGGCGACCCGCCGTGCGGGCTGTACGCGGTACTGGCCGGTTCACTCACGATAGGTGCGGTCGATCCGCAGGGCAAGGAGGCGCTGCTGACGGTCGCCGAGCCCGTCACGTGGTTCGGCGAAATCGCGCTGTTCGACGGCCAGCCGCGCACGCACGACGCGATCGCGCTCGACGACGCGCTGCTGCTGCACGTCCCGCAGGCCGCGCTGCTCGCGATTCTCGACGCGACGCCGCAATACTGGCGGCAATTCGCGCTGCTGATGGCGCAGAAGCTGCGCCTGAGCTTCCTGACCGTCGAGTCGATGAGCGTGATGCCGGCCGCGCAGCGGCTCGCCGCGCGCCTGCTGATGATCGCCGACGGCTACGGCGGGATCAGCGCCGGACGCACGCGCGTGCGGCTGTCGCAGGAAACGCTCGCATCGATGCTGTCGATCACGCGTCAGACCACCAACCAGTTGCTGAAGGCGCTGCAGGCCGACGGCATCGTGCGGCTGCACGTCGGCGAGATCGAACTCGTCGATATCGACGCGCTGCGCCGCGCGAGCGGGCTGGGAGACGGCACGCGCTGAGCAACGCGCACCGCACCGTGATGCGTCACCCCGCCACCGCCGGGTTGCGCTATCGTGGCGGCTCGTCCGCTCCCCCATCGCCCCGCCTTGAATCCATCGACCGCCGCCCCCTCCCGCCATCCGTGGCCCGTCTTCGTCGCGTTCCTGCGGCTCGGCCTCACGTCGTTCGGCGGCCCGGTCGCGCACCTCGGCTACTTCCGCGCCGAATTCGTCACGCGACGCGGCTGGCTCACCGAACGCACCTACGCGGATCTCGTCGGGCTGTGCCAGTTCCTGCCGGGGCCCGCGAGCAGCCAGGTCGGGATGGCGATCGGCCTCGCGCGCGCCGGCTACGCGGGCATGTTCGCCGCTTGGCTCGGCTTCACGCTGCCGTCGGCGCTGCTGATGATGCTGTTCGCGCTCGGCGTGCACGCGACGGGCGCGCCGATCGAAGCCGGTGCATTGCACGGGTTGCGCATCGTGTCGGTCGCCGTGATCGCGCAGGCCGTATGGGGTATGGCACGCACGCTGTGCCCGGATGCGCGCCGCGTCACGCTGATGGCCGCGGCCGCGTGCGCCGCACTGCTCGCGCCGGCTGCGTGGACGCAGATTGCGGTGATCGTCGCGGCCGGATCAGCCGGCCTCGTGCTGCTGCCGCAGCCGGCGCGCGACGCACACGAGCCGTTGCCGCTGCACGTGTCGCATCGCGCGGGCCTGCTGTGGCTCGCGCTGTTCGCGGCGCTGCTCGTCTCGTTGCCGTTCGCCGCCCGCGCGCTCCATTCCGATACGCTCGCCGTCGTCGATGCGTTCTTCCGCACCGGCGCACTCGTGTTCGGCGGCGGCCACGTGGTGCTGCCGCTGCTGCAGGCGGCCGTGGTCGCGCCCGGCTGGGTCGGCGATGCGGCGTTCCTGGCCGGATATGGTGTCGCGCAGGCCGTGCCGGGGCCGCTGTTCACGTTCTCGGCATTCCTCGGCGCGTCGCTGCGCGATGCGCCGAACGGCTGGCTCGGCGGCACGATCGCACTGGTCGCGATCTTCGCGCCGTCGTTCCTGCTGGTGGCCGGCACCGCGCCGTTCTGGGAGCGCCTGCGCCGCAGCACGCGGATGCAGGCCGCGCTCGCGGGCGTGAACGCGGCCGTCGTCGGGCTGCTGCTCGCGGCGCTCTATCACCCGGTCTGGACCGACACGATCATGGCGCCGCGCGACCTGGCCGCGGCACTCGTCGCATTCGTCGCGCTGGTGTTCTGGCGCCTGCCGCCCTGGGCCGTCGTGATCGCGAGCGCGGCGCTCGGCTGGGGGCTCGGCCTCCTCGCCTGACCGGGCACGGGCGGCACGTTCCGCTGCGGCAAAAACAAAAAAGCCCTCGAAACGAGGGCTTTTCTGCTGGGTACCGCGCGCCGTCGCGGCGCGCAGGTGCCGGACCTTACGCGAAGTTCTTCGCTGCGAAGTCCCAGTTCACGATGTTCCAGAACGCTTCGACGAACTTCGGACGTGCGTTGCGGTAGTCGATGTAGTACGCGTGTTCCCACACGTCGATCGTCAGCAGTGCCTTGTCGGCCGTCGTCAGCGGGGTTGCCGCGTTGCTCGTCGACACGATGTCGAGCGAACCGTCAGCCTTCTTCACGAGCCATGCCCAGCCCGAACCGAACGTGCCGACTGCGGCCTTCGTGAACGCTTCCTTGAATGCGTCGTACGAACCCCACTTCGCGTTGATCGCGTCGCCCAGCGCGCCCGTCGGCGCGCCGCCGCCGTTCGGCGACAGGCTGTTCCAGAAGAACGTGTGGTTCCAGATTTGCGCGGCGTTGTTGAAGATGCCGCCCGACGACTTCTTCACGATCTCTTCCAGCGACAGGTTTTCGAATTCCGTGCCCGGGATCAGATTGTTCAGGTTCGTCACATAAGCCTGATGATGCTTGCCGTAGTGGTACTGGATCGTCTCGAGCGAGATGGTCGGCGCGAGTGCGTCTTCAGCGTACGGGAGCGGCGGGAGCGTATGAGCCATGGCGATTCCTTCGTTGAGTATGTAGGGGGGCTTGTGTTGAATGCTGCCGAGCGTCCGATTGTAGGCGAGGACGAATAACCCCGCAAACTCACGGGCCATTTATCCGCGGTATGCGGAAAAGCGATGTTCGCGCATCGTCCACAGGGACGAGCCGATACCGCGCAACCGCCGTTCCCGCTCGTTTTGCCCGGTCGCGGCGCGTGCGCCGCTCACGTCAGATCGTATCGGCAAGGCGCGGCTGCACGTCGGCGAGCGACACGTCGGCCGAGCCTTCGGCGAGATGCACGGTCAGGCGGCGTTGCGGCTTCAATGCGTTCGGCGTGCGCACCGCGCGGCCCGTCTGCGCATCGATCAGCGCCGCATAACCGCGCTCGAGCGTGCGCTGCGGGCTCAACACCTCGAGCCTTGCCGCACAGGCTGACACGCGAGCCGTGTCGCGTTCGTGACGGCGCTGCAATGCGAGCGCAAGGCGCTGCGACAGCCCCGCGAGTGCCTGGCGCGCCTGCGACGGATCGGGGCGCGCGCGCTGCCAGCGCAACTGCGCGAGCGCGAACCGCGCGCGCGCGTCGCGTACCGGCCGCGACGCCGCCGACGCCAGCCGCACGGCAAGCTGCTCGACGTGCGTGCGCTGCCGCTGCAGCCGCTCGGCCGGACTCACCAGCCGGCGCGCGAGCCAGTCGAGCTGCTGCGCGCGCTGCTCCAGCCGGCGCTCCATGCCGCGAGCGAGCGCACGCTGGCGCTCGCCGACCTCGCGCAGCAGCAGTGCGCGCTGCGGGCTCGCGAGCTCGGCGGCGCCGGTAGGCGTCGGCGCGCGCAGGTCGGCCGCGAAGTCCGCGATCGTGAAATCGGTCTCGTGCCCGACGCCGCTCACGACCGGCAGTTCGCTCGCCGCGATCGCGCGCGCCAGCGCCTCGTCGTTGAACGACCACAGATCCTCGATCGAGCCGCCGCCGCGACAGACCAGCAGCACGTCGACCTCGCGGCGCGCATTCGCGGTCTCGACGGCCGCGACGAGCTTTTCCGCCGAGCCCGCACCCTGCACGGGCGCCGGATAGACGATCACCGGAATGTGCGGCGCGCGGCGCGCGAGCGTGGTCAGCACGTCGCGCAGCGCGGCGGCCTGCAGCGACGTGACGATGCCGATCGCGCGCGGGTGCGGCGGCAGCGGCCGCTTGCGCTCGGGCGCGAAGAGTCCCTCGCCCTCGAGCTGCGCCTTCAGCCGCAGGAACGCCTCGTACAGGCGCCCCTGGCCCGTGCGCCGCACGGCCTCGACGTTGAGCTGCACTTCGCCGCGCGGCTCGTACATCGTCACGACCGCGCGTACCTCGATCCGGTCGCCTTCACGCGGCGTGAATTCCGCGTATTGCGCGCGGCCACGGAACATCACGCAGCGCATCTGCGCCTGCTGGTCCTTGATCGAGAAATACCAGTGGCCGCTCGCGGCGCGCGTGAAATTCGACACTTCGCCCGAAATCCACAGCAGCGGAAACGAGCGCTCGAGCATCGTCGAAATCGCGCGATTGAGCGCCGAAACGGGTATCACTTCGTCGCCGCCGCGGGTGGCACCCGGCGCGGCAAATGGGGAGTCGGAAGGCATGGACGGTCGGATGAATGCTGGCGGCGACACGATAGTCCGACACGCGCGCGACGTCCAGCGCCGGGCGTGTGCGCGGTGACGCGCGGAAGGTGTCCACACTTTGGCAATCGTCGGCCTAAAACGCCGGAAAACCGCGGAAAAATCCAGACGATTTGAGATAACGTATTGATTTTTATATATTTTTAAAACTTTCGAAACGATTCTCATCCGATTCGAGGCCCGCCCGGCGGGCGTTTGACTCATTCGAACGGGGAGTTCTTCACAGAGTTATCCACAAGCCGTCACGATCCGGCCCCGTGGGCTGCGTCGGCCGGTCGCGCTTGCCGCGCCCGCCTGCGGCGCGCTAGAGTGCCGCCTTCCGCAGACCCCGCGGCATGCGCCGCCCAACGGAGAATCCGCCTTGACGAATCCGTCCCACGCCGCGGCGCACGACCTGCCGCGCCCGGCCCGATGAGCGCGCCCGACGGCCCGCTCGCCCGGCTCGAAGCGCGCCTGACGCGCGAATGGCAGCGCCGCGGCGCGCTCGCGTGGGCACTCACGCCGTTCGCGTGCGTGTTCGGCCTGTGCGCGGCGCTGCGGCGCACCGCGTACGCGCAGGGCTGGAAGAAGCCGGTCGACGTCGGCGTGCCCGTCGTCGTCGTCGGCAACGTGACCGTCGGCGGCACCGGCAAGACGCCGACCGTGATCGCGCTCGTCGACGCGTTGCGGGCGGCCGGCTTCACCCCCGGCATCGTGTCGCGCGGCTACGGCGCGAACGTGAAGGCGCCGACCGCCATCACGGCCGCGTCGCGTGCCGGCGCGGGCGGCGACGAGCCGCTCCTGATCGCACGCCGCACCGGCGCGCCCGTCTGGGTCTGCCCGGATCGCGTCGCGGCCGCGCAGGCGCTGCGCGCCGCGCATCCGGACGTCGACGTGATCGTCAGCGACGACGGCCTGCAGCACTACCGCCTCGCGCGCACGGTCGAACTCGTCGTGTTCGACCACCGGCTCGGCGGCAACGGTTTCCTGCTGCCGGCCGGGCCGTTGCGCGAGCCGCTGTCGCGGCACCGCGATGCGACGCTCGTCAACGATCCGTACAGCGGCGCGCTGCCGCCGTGGCCCGACACCTATTCGCTCGCGCTCACGCCGGGCGCCGCATGGCACCTCGACCAGCCGGCGCTGCGCCGCCCGCTGTCGCAATTCGCGAACGAGCGCGTCCTCGCCGCGGCCGGCATCGGCGCGCCGGAACGCTTCTTCGCGACGCTGCGCGCGGCCGGTCTCGCGCCCGCGACGCGCGCGCTGCCCGATCACTACGCGTTCGCCGACAATCCGTTCGTCGACGACGCCGTCGACGCGATCCTGATCACCGAGAAGGATGCAGTAAAATTGGGCGCTTCCTGGCGCGACGCTCGACTGTGGGTCGTCCCCGTCGAAGCCGCGCTCGACCCTCGCCTCATTGCCCTCGTTGTGGAGAAACTCCGTGGACGCTCGCCTGCTTGAAATCATTGTGTGCCCTATCTGCAAAGGCCCGCTCCACTATGACCGTGCCGCGCAGGAGCTGATCTGCAACGCGGACAAGCTCGCCTACCCGATCCGCGACGGCATCCCCGTGATGCTGGTCGACGAAGCGCGCCAGACCGTCGAAGGCACGCCGGTCGACCCGGCCGGCCGCTGAGCCGCCCGACCCCGCTCCAGCCCGAGCCGCGGCCCGTCCGCGGCCAGGGCGCCGAACCCTCCGGGCGACCCGCGCCAGGCGCGCCGCCCGCTCCGTTCTTCTCACCGCCCGCCCCGATGACTCACCCGCAACCCTTCATCGCCGTCATTCCCGCCCGGCTCGCGTCGACGCGGCTCCCGAACAAGCCGCTCGCCGATCTCGGCGGCAAGCCGATGGTCGTGCGCGTCGCCGAGCGTGCACGTGAGGCTGGCGCGCAGCAGGTGCTCGTCGCGTCCGACGCGCAGAGCGTGCTCGATGCCGCGCGCGATCACGGCTTCGAAGCGGTGCTGACGCGCGCCGACCATCCGTCCGGCACCGACCGTCTCGCGGAAGTCGCGGCGACGTTCGGGTGGAGCGACGACACGGTCGTCGTCAACGTTCAGGGCGACGAGCCGCTGATCGACCCCGTACTCGTGCGCGACGTAGCGTCGCACCTCGCCGCGCATCCGGCGTGCGCGATTGCGACGGCCGCCCACCCGATCCACGATGCGGCCGACGTGTTCAACCCGAACGTCGTGAAGGTCGCGCTCGACGCGCAGAGCGTCGCGCTGTACTTCTCGCGCGCGCCGATTCCATGGAGCCGGGACGCGTACCAGCCGCACTGGCCCGACGTCGCAGCCATGCCTGCGCCTGCTTTCCCGGTCTATCGGCACATCGGCCTCTACGCGTATCGCGCGCGTTTCCTGCGCACGTATCCGACGCTTGCGCAGGCGCCGATCGAACAGGCCGAGCAGCTCGAGCAGCTGCGCGCGCTCTGGCACGGCGAGCGCATCGCGGTGCTGATCACCGAGTCCGCGCCCGAAGCCGGCATCGACACGCCGGCCGATCTCGCACGCGTGCAGGCCCTTTTTCAGCCGGGACCAAAATAACCCGTGGCATAATCAGGCGATTGTGCGAGCCGTCCGCGACCAGCGCGTCCTCGCTTGACCCCGCCCGCGGCCCTGCCGGCAGCCGCGCGTCGCTCAACCCGACGCGCCGCATCAGACCGGTCCGCCGCGCGCCAGGCAAGCGCCGCGCCCACCGTCGCGGCGCTTTTTGCGTCTCGCCACACGAATCTACATACTGGAGATATCACCATGCGTTTGATCCTGTTGGGCGCGCCCGGCGCGGGAAAGGGCACCCAGGCAAACTTCATCAAGGAAAAGTTCGGCATCCCGCAAATCTCGACGGGCGACATGCTGCGCGCGGCCGTGAAGGCCGGCACGCCGCTCGGCGTCGAGGCGAAGGGCTACATGGACGCCGGCAAGCTCGTTCCGGATGCGCTGATCATCGGCCTCGTCAAAGAGCGCCTGAAGGAAGCCGACTGCGCGAACGGCTATCTGTTCGACGGCTTCCCGCGCACGATCGCGCAGGCTGACGCGATGAAGGAAGCGGGCGTCGCGATCGACTACGTGCTCGAGATCGACGTACCGTTCTCGGAAATCATCGAGCGCATGAGCGGCCGCCGCACGCACCCGGCATCGGGCCGCACGTACCACGTCAAGTTCAACCCGCCGAAGGTCGAAGGCCACGACGACGTGACGGGCGAGCCGCTGATCCAGCGCGACGACGACAAGGAAGAAACCGTCAAGAAGCGTCTCGAAGTGTACGAAGCGCAGACCAAGCCGCTGATCACGTACTACGGCGACTGGGCGCAGCGCGGCGAGGAAAACGGCCTGAAGGCGCCGCAGTATCGCAAGATCTCGGGCCTCGGCGCCGTCGAGGAAATCCGCGAGCGCGCGTTTGACGCACTGAAGTAAGCAGCGCGTCGCGCACCCGCAAGCCGCCCTCCCCGGGCGGCTTTTTTATGCCCGGGCGGAATTCGCACGACCGTTCTGGTATCGCCGCCGCGTGAGGGTGCCCCGTACAATCGGCAGGTGCGGGCGTCTGTGTTACCGGTGCGCCGGCATTTCAACCGATCACGGGGCAAGAATCAGACAATCGCATTGCCCCCGGAAGCGTAACTTGTGCTGAAGCGCGGACGGCGCTCGACCGCCTTGCATGGGACCGCCCTAAGCGCTGAAGCGCCAAGGGCGGTCGACACGGAGACAGTCATGGAAATTCGCGGCAACGTATTTCTGATCACGGGCGGCGCATCCGGCCTCGGTGCCGGCACGGCGCGGATGCTCGCGCAAGCAGGCGGCACGGTCGTGCTCGCCGACCTGAACGACACGGCAGGCACCGCACTCGCGACCGAGCTGGGCGGCATCTTCGTGCACTGCGACGTGTCGAGCGAGACCGACGCGCAGGCGGCCGTCGACGCAGCGACGCGCGCGGGCACGCTGCGCGGCCTCGTGAACTGCGCCGGCATCGCGCCCGCCGCGAAGACCGTCGGCAAGGACGGCGCGCATCCGCTCGACGTGTTCGCGAAGACGATCAACGTGAACCTCGTCGGCACGTTCAACATGATCCGGCTCGCGGCCGCCGCGATGGCCGCCACCGCGCCGACCGCAGAGGGCGAGCGCGGCGTGATCGTCAGCACCGCGTCGGTCGCCGCATTCGACGGGCAGATCGGCCAGGCCGCGTACGCGGCGTCGAAAGCCGGCGTCGCGGGCATGACGCTGCCGATCGCGCGCGACCTGTCGCGCAACGGCATCCGCGTGATGACGATCGCGCCCGGCCTGTTCGAGACGCCGATGCTGCTCGGCATGCCGCAGGACGTCCAGGACGCGCTCAGCGCGATGGTGCCGTTCCCGCCGCGGCTCGGCAAACCGGCCGAATACGCGCTGCTGGTGCGCCAGATCGTCGAGAATCTGATGCTCAACGGAGAAGTGATCCGCCTCGACGGCGCGATCCGGATGCAGCCGAAATAAGCACGCAAAAAAAAGCCCGCATCGCGGGCGTTGTGTCATTCACGATTCCTGCAGGCAGCACGGCGGCGGCTCAGTCCTCGCCGTCGCGCTGCATCCGCTGCCGCAACTCGGTCACTTGCGATTCGACGACGGTCGCGTCGTCCGCGTCCGGCCGCTCGCCGAGATACTGCTCGAGATCCTCGAGTGCGGGGCGCAGGTAGTCGAGCCGCGCATACGCGAAACCGCGGTCGCGAACTTCGTCGAGATGCTCGGGCAGCAGGATCACGAGCCGCTGCTGCACCGCGAGCAGCCGTTGCCAGCGCTCCGTCTGAAGATAGATCGTCTTCAGGTTGCGCAGCATCCGCGCGATGATCTCGCGGCTCGTCGCCGGCTGCAGCAGTGCGCGCAACGCGCTGTCGACCGCACCGGCCGCACGCGCGACGTACGGCTCGAGCATCTCGACCATCTCGGCTTCGGACAGCGAATGGCCGTTGGCCGGGTCGATGATCAGGTCGCCGTCCGGCAGCGTGACGCGCAGCAGGAAATGGCCGGGGAACGATACGCCGCGCGCCGGCACGCCGATCTGCTCGGCGAGCTCCAGGTACAGCACCGACAGCGAGATCGGAATCCCGCGCCGCCGCTTCAGCACGGCGTTCAGGTGGCTGTTATCGGGGTCGTAGTAATCGTTGTGATTGCACGCGAAGCCGAGCTCGCGGAAGAAGAAGTCGTTCAGCGCGGCGACGCGGCCCTTCAGGTCCGTGTCGTCGGCGAGCCGCCGGCGCAGCCGCGCCGCCAGCATGTCGAGTTCGGCCAGCGTGCCCTGCAGGTCGAGGTCGGGATAGGCGTCCTGTGCCAGCGACAGCGCCGCTTCCGTGACGGGCAGGCTGTCGTCGTCTGCCACGAGCGTGCTGAAGTAGTCGAGGACGCGGGTCATTGCGGTCGTCACTTGGCGCGCCTTCTGAAATAAGCGTATTTGAAGCCCATCACCCACAACATACCGAAATATAGTGCAGCGAACAGCACGAGGCACGCGGCCATCAGCGCGATGCGATCGAGCGGCTGCGTGCGCATCCCGGTCCAGTCGAAGCTGATCGACAGCCAGTGCATCAGGCCCGCGAGCACGAGCGCCGCACCGATCAGCTGCACGAAGAAGCGCAGCCAGCCCGGCGACGGCTGGTAGATGCCGCGCTTGCGCAGCCCGAGGAACAGCAGCAGCGAATTCAGGCACGCGCCGACGCCGATGCTCAGCGTCAGGCCCGCGTGGCCGATCAACGGCACGAACACGTAGTTCGAGATCTGCGTGACGATCAGCACGCCGATCGCGATCTTGACGGGCGTCTTGATGTCCTGCTTCGCATAGAAGCCCGGCGCGAGGATCTTGATCAGGATGATGCCGACGAGGCCGATCCCGTAGGTCGCGAGCGCGCGCGCGACCATCGTGACGGTATGCGCGTCGAACTTGCCGTAGTTGAAGAGGGTCGCCGTGAGCGGCGTCGCGAAGAAGAACAGCGCGAGCGCGCTCGGTGCCGCGAGCAGGAACGTGACGCGCAGCCCCCAGTCGAGCAGCGCCGAATACTCGTGCGAATCGGCGTCGACGTGAGCCTTCGACAGGCTCGGCAGCAGGATCGTGCCGAGCGCGACGCCGAGCAGCGCCGTCGGGAATTCCATCAGGCGGTCGGCGTAGTTGATCCACGACACGGCGCCCTGCCCGAGCCGCGACGCGATGTTGGTGTTGATGATCAGCGACAGTTGCGCGACCGACACCGCGAACGTCGCGGGCACCATCTTCGCGAGCACGCGCTTCACGCCCGGGTGGCGCAGCGCGCGCAGCGGGTTGAGGCCGATCAGCGGCACCATGTCGATCTTCTTCAGGCCCGGCAGCTGCACGAGGAACTGCAGCACGCCGCCGACGATGACGGCCCATGCAAGCGCGAACACCGGCACCTTCAGGTGCGGCGCAACGAACACGGCCGCGGCGATGAACGCGACGTTGAGCAGCACCGGCGCGAACGCGGGCAGCGAGAAGCTCTTGTACGTGTTCAGCACGCCCGACGCGAGCGTGGTCAGCGAAATGAACACGATGTACGGGAACATGATCCGCGTCATCGTGACCGCGAGCGGGAACGCCTGCCCGTCGGTGTGCAGGCCGGACGCGACCGCGAACACGACCCACGATGCGCCGGCGATCCCCAGGACCGACAGCACGGCAAGCGCCCACGCCAGCACCGTCGACATCGCGTCGACGAGCGCTTTCGTCGCATCGTGCCCCTGCTGGTTCTTGAACTCGGCGAGGATCGGCACGAACGCCTGCGAGAACGCGCCTTCGGCGGACAGGCGGCGCAGCAGGTTCGGAATACGGAAGGCGACGTAGAACGCGTCGGTGTATTGACTGGCGCCGAACGCACGGGCGATCAGCGTCTCGCGGGCCAGTCCGGTCACGCGCGACAGCAGCGTGAAGCCGCTGACCGTCAGCAGGGCTCGGAATAGATTCATGGGGCGCTTATTATACGGACGTTGCGTGGCCCGGCCAGCGGCCGATGCCGAAAAGCGCGCACGCCACCGATGCCCCGCCCGACGGTTGTCACGTTCAACTTGCCACTCGCTTGATTTTGTTGCTATAATCGCCGGTTTCTGGGCTCGTACATGCACGGCAACTGCCGTTTTCATGTCCCGGCCTCGGTTAAAATCACCGTTTTTTTATGCGCCCCTGGGCAATCGTTCTCAGGGGACGGATCGAAAAGCAGCGCTTGGCCGTCAGGCTCCAAGCTCTGGAAACAGGACAGGATAAGGAACCGTCATGGCTAACTCCGCACAAGCACGCAAGCGCGCCCGCCAGGCCGCGAAGGCAAACTCGCACAACTCGGCGCTGCGCTCGAAATTCCGTACCGCGATCAAGTCGGTTCGCAAGGCTGTTGAAGCCGGCGACCAGGCAAAGGCTGCCGAGCTGTTCAAGGCTGCCGTGAAGACGATCGACACGATCGCCGACAAGAAGATCGTTCACAAGAACAAGGCCGCTCGCAGCAAGAGCCGCCTCGCCGCGGCCGTCAAGGGCCTGCAGGCAGCAGCGTAACTCCGGTGCGCCCGCTCACGCGGGCGTTCCTGTTTCCTGCGATCGCAAAAAAGCCCGCCTAGGCGGGCTTTTTTGTCGCCTGTCGCCGGCGCACATCCTGCGGGCCGGCAACATGCGCCAGGACGGGCGCCAGGGTGGGCGCCGCATGCGCCCTCGCCCGTGCCGGCATCACTTCTTCGCGTCGTAGTCCGGCAGTTCGCACGCCTCGGTAACGACGAGGTTGTTGTCCTTCGCGAAATTCAGCACGAAATCGAACGCCATCGGCTCAACGTCGCGCAGCCGGGAATCGAGGATCACACATTTGAGGTCGCCGAGCATCGTCGGACGCACGTAGAGCGAATACTTGAGGCGCGCGTTCGGCCCGCTCGCCCCCGGCCCGAAGCAGGCCATCACACCGGCCAGACGTTCCGACCAGTCGCTCGGGCGAAACTTTTTCCCGTCTTTCGTGATGCCCTGGATGAAGAATTCGGTCGGAGGGGTTTCAGCCATGTGGTTACCCAAGTGACGGCCCGGCGATGTCCAGGCAACGGCGCCTGGATACGCGAACACAAAGCTGAAACGGACGGCGGCACAAGCATTCCGATATCCCGAAAACGAGACGTCGACGTGCGCCGCCGGCGGACTGCACCGGATTTGTGCAGCGCACGGCTTGTGTCCGGCAGAGCGCGAAGAGGCTTGCCTGCCGGGCTGGAGAAAACTTTTGGATTATACCGCAGCGCGCCATCGCGCGTCGTCCCGACACCCCTCCTCCTGCGCCGCCCGCAACGCATGGCGATCGTGCCCCGCTTCTCTCCCCGGCTCGTCAAAGCACAGAAAATCCTTTATGCTGCTTTGAGTTATCCACACCCGACGGCGGCGCCGTCCGGCCTTGCTGCCGGGTGCAACCCGCCGCATTTCGCTTCATGACCGCCAAAACCATTCGTCACTACCTGCAGTTCAAGGATTTCTCGCTGGAAGACTACGAGTACGTGCTCGAACGCACGGGTATCCTGAAGCGCAAGTTCAAGAACTACGAGACCTATCACCCGCTGCACGACCGCACGCTCGCGATGATCTTCGAGAAGAACTCGACGCGCACGCGCCTGTCGTTCGAAGCCGGGATCTTCCAGCTCGGCGGCCACGCCGTCTTCATGAGCACGCGCGACACGCAGCTCGGTCGCGGCGAACCCGTCGAGGATTCCGCGCAGGTGATCTCGCGGATGGTCGACATCATCATGATCCGCACGTTCGAGCAGGAGATCATCCAGCGCTTCGCGGACAACTCCCGCGTGCCGGTGATCAACGGCCTGACGAACGAATACCACCCGTGCCAGGTGCTCGCCGACATCTTCACGTACTACGAGCACCGCGGCCCGATCGCCGGCAAGACCGTCGCGTGGGTCGGCGACGCGAACAACATGCTCTACACGTGGATCGAAGCCGCGCAGATCCTCGGCTTCAAGCTGCGCCTGTCCACGCCGCCCGGCTACGCGCTCGACATGAAGCTCGTGTCGCCCGACAGCGCGCCGTTCTACGAAGTGTTCGACGATCCGAACGAAGCGTGCAAGGGCGCCGATCTCGTCACCACCGACGTGTGGACGAGCATGGGCTTCGAGGCCGAGAACGAGGCCCGCAAGCAGGCATTCGCCGACTGGTGCGTCGACGAGGAGATGATGGGCCACGCGAACCCGGACGCCCTCTTCATGCACTGCCTGCCCGCGCACCGCGGCGAGGAAGTGACGGCCGGCGTGATCGACGGCCCGCAGAGCGTCGTATGGGATGAAGCGGAAAACCGCCTGCACGTGCAGAAGGCACTGATGGAGTTCCTGCTGCTCGGCCGCCTCAAGCACTGACGCGCCGGCACCCGGCAACCCATGTAAAAAGCGCCGATCGCCGATCGGCGCTTTTTGTTCGGGCCCGCGAAAAGCGGTGCGAAACCCCGCTTACAGGCAGACGGGTTCGGGCTCGAGCTCGACGCCGAAATGCGCGCGCACGTCGGCCTGGATCGCCCGCGCCAGCGCGAGCACGTCGGCGCCCGTCGCGCCGCCGCGATTGACGAGCACGAGCGCCTGGCGGTCGTGCACGGCCGCCGCGCCCAGCACGCGCCCCTTCCAGCCGCAGCGGTCGATCAGCCAGCCGGCCGCGAGCTTGACCTGGCCATCCGGCTGCGGATACGACACGATCTCGGGCGTGCGGGCGCGCAGCGCATCGAATTGCGCCGCATCGATCACCGGATTCTTGAAGAAACTGCCCGCGTTGCCGAGGACGAGCGGATCGGGCAGCTTCGCGCGGCGGATCGCGACGACGGCGTCGAACACATCACGCGGCGCGGCCGCATCGGGTGCGATGCCACGGGCGTCGAGTTCGCGCGTGACGTCCGCGTAGCCGAGCCGCGGCGCCCATTGCTTCGGCAGCCGGAACGTCACCGACACGATCGCGAACCGGCCAGCCCCTTCCCGCTTGAAGAAACTGTCGCGATAGCCGAACGCGCAGCGCGCGGCGTCGAAGCGCTCGCTGCGCCCGGTCGCCAGCTCGACCGCGACCAGCGAGTCGAAATACACCTTCATCTCGAGACCGTATGCGCCGATGTTCTGGATCGGCGCGGCACCGACCGTACCCGGAATCAGCGCGAGGTTCTCGAGGCCGGGCATCCCTTGCTCGAGCGTCCATGCGACGAATGCGTGCCAGTTCTCGCCGCCGCCGGCCTCGACGTACCACGCATCGTCGTCCTCGCGCACGACGCGGCGGCCCTTGATTTCGTCGAGCAGCACGATACCGTCGAAATCGCGCGTGAACACGACGTTGCTGCCGCCGCCGAGCACGAGCCGCGGCAGGTTCGCGACGCGCGGGTCGCGATGGAGCGCCTCGAATTGCGACGCATGCGTGACGCGCGCGGCAAGGCGCGCGGTCGCGGCAATGCCGAACGTGTTGTGCGCGGCGAGCGGATGGTCGGGAAGCAGCGACAGGGCGGAATCGTCAGGAGGCATCGGCATTCGCGGTCACGTCCGCCAGGGCGGCACATGGCCGGCCTTGGGCAAACGGAGGGGCATCGGTAAAATGGCAAACAGTCCGCAATTATAGCGAGTGCCCGCGCGCGAGCCGGGCATCCGCATCTCAAGGGAGGAATGCCATGCCATCGTTCGACGTCGTTTCCGAAGCGAACATGATCGAAGTGAAGAACGCCATCGAGCAGTCGAACAAGGAAATCTCGACGCGCTTCGACTTCAAGGGCTCCGACGCGCGCGTCGAGCAGAAGGAGCGCGAGCTGACGCTGTTCGCCGATGACGATTTCAAGCTCGGCCAGGTCAAGGACGTGCTGATCGGCAAGCTGGCCAAGCGCAACGTCGACGTGCGCTTCCTCGACTACGGCAAGGTCGAGAAGATCGGCGGCGACAAGGTCAAGCAGATCGTCACCGTGAAGAAGGGCGTGACCGGCGATCTCGCGAAGAAGATCGTGCGGCTCGTGAAGGACAGCAAGATCAAGGTGCAGGCGAGCATCCAGGGCGACGCGGTGCGCGTATCGGGCACGAAGCGCGACGACCTGCAGAGCACGATCGCGATGCTGCGCAAGGACGTGACCGACACGCCGCTCGACTTCAACAACTTCCGCGACTGATCGCCAAACGATCCGTCACGTCATCCTGCCGGGCCCCGCACACGCGGCGCGCCCGGCGTGCGGCAAGCGCCGCGCGTTCTCAGGCCTTGCCGCCGTCCTGCGCGCCGCCGTCCGCGGCCGCCTTCTTCTTGTCACCGATCCGGCTCTCCTGCCCCGCCAGCAACTTCGAAATGTTGCCGCGGTGACGCCACACGAGCAGCACGCTCATCGCGAGTACGGCCCATGCGACCGGGTTGTGGCCCGTGCCGAACAGGAACACGTCGAACACCGGCGCGAACACGGCCGCCACCAGCGCCGCGAGCGACGAATAGCGGAAGAAGAACGCGACGATCAGCCAGGTGAGCGCGGTCGCGAGCCCGAGCACCGGGTGCACGGCGAGCAGCACGCCAGCCGCGGTCGCGACGCCCTTGCCGCCCTGGAAGCGGAAGAACACCGGATACAGGTGACCGAGGAACACGGCGATCGCGACCCATGCGACCGCGACGTCGGGCAGGCCGAAGTGGCGGGCGAGCCAGACGGCAATCCAGCCCTTGAACGCATCGCCGACGAGCGTCAGGATCGCGGCCTTCTTGTTGCCGCTGCGCAGCACGTTGGTCGCGCCGGGATTCTTCGACCCGTACGAACGCGGGTCGGCCAGGCCCATCGCGCCGCTGACGACGACGGCGAACGACACCGAACCGATCAGGTAGGCAACGAGGGCGGCGAGCAGGATCTGCATGCGGTGGACTCTTCTTTCAACGTATCGGTAAAGGGACGGCTGCGCGGCAAGCCCGCAAGCCGAAACGGCGCCCATTCTACCGAACGGGCGCGGCGTGCCACGAAGGTGAAACCCTCAGTCGACACTGGCGCACTGTACGGGCTGCGCGCCGAGCAGCGACGTGAGCACGGCCGGCGCGAGACTGACGAGGTAGCCTCGGCGGCCGCCGTTCAGGTAGATCGTCGGCAGTTCGAGGATCGTCTCCTCGACGTAGACGGGCATCGTCTTGCGCGTGCCGAACGGCGACGTGCCGCCGACGAGATAGCCCGAATGGCGGTTCGCGACCTCGGGCTTGCACGGTTCGACGCGCTTCGCGCCGATCTGCCGTGCGAGGTTCTTCGTCGATACCGTGCGGTCGCCGTGCATCAGCACGATCAGCGGCTTCGCATGCTCGTCTTCCATCACGAGCGTCTTCACGACGCTGTGCTCGTCGACGCCGAGCTGGCGCGCCGATTCGCCGGTGCCGCCGTGCTCGACGTAGTCGTACGGATGCTCGCCGAACACCACGCCGTGGCGGCGCAACAGCTGGGTGGCAGGGGTTTCGGACACGTGTCTGGATTTGCTCATGGCGGCATTTTAATGGTGAACGACCGGCTGGCGCGCAATCGCGCCCTTCGGCCCTTCGGCCCTTGAGCCCTCGCACCCGCGCCGGCGGTATACTCGCGGCCCGTTTTCCGCCGGGCGGCCTGCTGCGGCGCCGCAGCGATTCCGTCCATCATCATTGCGGACATCGCGAAGCGCTATTGCCCGAATGGCCGATTGTGGCGCACGCGCCGTCATGGCACGATCGTTCGCCAACCTCGTCGGCCGCCGCCCGCCCCTTTTCTGGAGACGCCATGTCCTCGCCCCTCCGTTCTTCCGAGCCGCTCGACGTCGATGCACTGCTCGCCGCGCTGCCCCGCCGCATCGCCGACGTGCCCGCACGCCGGGCCGCGCAGGCACCCGGGCATCCGGCGCTGATCGAGGACGCACGCCGGCTGTCGTACGGCGACCTGTCGCAAGCCGTCGATGCGGCGGCCGCGCTGCTCGCCGGCCTCGGCGTGCAAGGCGGCGACCGCGTGATGATCGTCGCCGAAAACTGCGTCGCGCAAATCGTGCTGCTGTTCGCGGTCGCCCGCCTCGACGCGTGGGCGCTCGTGTCGAACGCGCGATTGTCGGCCGGCGAACTCGACGCGATCGCCGCGCACGCGCGCCCGAAGCTGATCGCGTTCACCACCGACGTATCGCCCGACGCGCGCACGCATGCCGCGCGGCACGGCGCGACACCTGCCGGCGCACTGCCGGTCGACATCGGTGCATGGTCGTATCGCGTCGACGCCAGCGCGCCGGGCGAGCCGGTTGCCGCCGACGGCGCCGCGCAATGCGCGGCACTGATCTACACGACCGGCACGACCGGCACGCCGAAAGGCGTGATGCTGTCGCATCGCAACCTGCTGTTCATCGCGGCGACGTCGAGCGCGCTGCGCCGCGTGTCGCCCGACGACGTCGTCTACACGGTGCTGCCCGTGTCGCACGTGTACGGGCTCGCGTCGGTCTGCCTCGGCAGCCTGTACGCGGGCGCGACGCTGCGGCTTGCGCCGCGCTTCTCGCCGGAAGCCGTGCGCGTCGCGCTCGCCGACGAAGGCGTCACGATCTTCCAGGGCGTGCCCGCGATGCACGCGAAGCTGCTCGAACACTTGCACACCCACGGCCACGCATGGCACGCACCGCGCCTGCGCTTCGCGTATTCGGGCGGCTCGCCGCTCGACACGAACCTGAAGGCACGCGTCGAGCGCCTGTATGGCGTGCCGCTGCACAACGGCTACGGAATGACCGAGAGCAGCCCGACGATCACGCAGACACCGCTCGACGCGCCACGCACCGACAGCTCGGTCGGCGTGCCGATTCCCGGTGTGGAGATGCGGATCGTCGCACCGGACGGCACCGACGTGCCGCCCGGCGAAGTCGGCGAGATTCACGTACGCGGGCCGAACGTGATGCTCGGCTACTACCGCAACGCGGACGCCACCCGCGCGGCCGTGTCGCCGGATGGCTGGCTGAGCACCGGCGATCTCGCGCGGCAAGAAGCGGACGGCGCGGTAACGATCGCGGGTCGCAGCAAGGAGCTGATCATCCGCTCGGGCTTCAACGTCTATCCGGTCGAAGTCGAGCAGGTGCTGAACGCGCACCCTGACGTCGTACAGGCGGCCGTCATCGGCCGTGCGGTCGAAGGCAACGAGGAAGTGCTTGCGTTCGTCGAACGGGTGCCCGGTGCGACCGCCGACGAAGCGGCGCTGCACGCATGGTGTGCGGAGCGGCTCGCGCCTTACAAACGCCCCGCGCATATCCGCGTCCTCGACGCGTTGCCGGCCGCATCGACAGGCAAGGTGCTGAAGCACAAGCTGCGCGAGATGGTCTGACGCAGGCAGGCCGGTACGCGCACCGGAGCCTGCTCAGCGAAACGTGCGCTAACCGCGCGGATGGTGTTGCGCGTGCAGCGTCTTCAACCGCTCGCGCGCGACGTGGGTATAGATCTGCGTGGTCGAGATGTCGCTGTGACCGAGCAGCAGTTGCACGACGCGCAGGTCGGCGCCATGGTTCAGCAGGTGCGTCGCGAACGCGTGCCGCAACGTGTGCGGCGACAGGTGGGCGCGCACGTCCGCGTGCAGCGCGTGACGCTTGATGATGTTCCAGAACTGCTGGCGCGTCATCCCGTCGCCGCGTGCGGTCACGAACAGCGCGTCGGCTGCGCGCGCGCCGAGCAGCGCCGGCCGCGCATCGCGCAGATAGCGCTCGATCCAGCCGTGCGCGACTTCGCCGAACGGCACGAGCCGCTCCTTCGAGCCCTTGCCCATCACGCGCACGACGCCCTCGTTGAGCCCGACCTCGACAGTCTTCAACGTCACGAGTTCGCTCACGCGCAATCCGCTCGCATACATCAGCTCGAGCATCGTGCGATCGCGCAGGCCAAGCGGCGTGCCGATATCGGGCGCACCGAGCAGCGCCTCGACCTGCGCCTCCGACAACGTCGACGGGAACCGGGCCGCCTGTTTCGCGGACGAGATCCGCAGCGTCGGGTCGGCGCTCGCGCGATGCTCGCGCACGGCCCAGCCGTAATAGCGCCGGAACACGGACAACCGCCGGTTCGACGACGTCGCCTTGCCGTCGCTGCGCGCGGCGATGTAGCCCGTCACCATCGCTTCGTCGACCGAATCGAGCGACGTGTCGTGGGTCGCGGCCAGCCATTGGGAAAACAGCACCAGATCGCGCCGGTAAGCATCGAGCGTGTTGCGTGCGAGCCCGTGCTCGAGCCACAGCGCATCGCAAAACACGTCGATCGATGCGCGGCTCGCGAGCAGCGCGGGGGATGCCGCGGCGGCATCGCCGTCGGCTTCGGGGGAAATCAGCGATTCACTCATCAGTACGGCACGCCCTCGTGCGCCAGCAGCCAGCGCTTCACTTTCTGGTAATACCCGTTGTCGTCGTGGTTCGCGAAACCGCCGAGGCCGCCCGCCGCGACGACGCGATGGCACGGGATCACGAGCGGGAAGTAGTTCGCGCCGCACGCCTGGCCGACCGCGCGCGGCGCGCTGCCGATCCGCTTCGCGACCTGGCCGTAGGTCAGCACCGTGCCGGGCGGGATATCGCTGATCACGTCCCACACGCGGTGCTGGAACGCGCTGCCGACCTCGGCGAGCGGCAGGTCGAAGCGCGCCGACGCGCGCGCGAAGTAACGTTCGATCTGCTTGACCGCGCGCTTCGCGAGCGGCGTATCCGGATCGACCGGCTTCACCGATTCGGGCAGATAGACGATCTCGCGCACCACCGCGGCATCCGTGCGGATGCCGACCTTGCCGAACGGTGCGTCGATGACTGCATTGAACATGGCCCTCTCCTGACCGATGGATGCGCGCGGCAGCACCGCGCGCCGACGACACTTTACGCCGCCTTCACGCGGCACGCAGCGCCCATTCGACATGCTCGCGCACGACCGGCGACGGATCGTCGGCCCGCGCGCGCAACGCGTCGACGATCGCCTCGCGCGCCTGCGGCGCGAGCCGGTCCTCACCCGCGCGCAGCGCGTTGCCGAGGCCGACCGCGAGATTGCGCAGCCAGCTTTCGTAGCCGATGCGCCGGATCGCACTGCCCTGCATCCGCGTATCGAACGTGTCCGCATCCCACGCGAACAGCTCGACGAGCGTCGCGCGGTCGAGGCCGTGCCGCACGTCGAAATCGGCGACGGGCGCGGCCTGCGCGAACTTGTTCCATGGGCATACGAGCTGGCAATCGTCGCAGCCGTACACGCGATTGCCGATCATCGGCCGCAGCAGCTCGGGGATGCTGCCTTTCAGTTCGATCGTCAGGTACGAGATGCAGCGGCGCGCGTCGACGCGGTACGGCTCGACGATCGCGCCGGTCGGACATGCGTCGATGCAGCGCGTGCAACTGCCGCAGTGGGCACCGGGCGTCTCGGGCGCGGTGTCGGGCGACGTGTGCGCGTCGGTCGGCAGCGGAACGTCGACGTAGATCTCGCCGAGGAAGAACAGCGAACCCGCATCGCGCTGCAGCAGCAGCGTGTGCTTGCCGCGCCAGCCGACGCCGGCCTTCTGCGCAAGCTCGACCTCGAGCACGGGTGCCGAATCGGTGAACACGCGGTAGCCGAACGCGCCGATCTCACGCTCGATGCGCTCGGCGAGCGTCTGCAGCCGGTTGCGCAGCACCTTGTGATAGTCGCGGCCGCGCGCATAGATCGACACGACGGCCGCCTGCGGATCGTCGAGCCGGGCCCGTTCGCGCGCGCGCCAGTCGTGCGGCACGAGTGCGCCGGGCGCATCGTCAACGAGTGTTTGAGCCGGCAGATAGGCGAGCCGCGCGGAGATCACGCGTCGCGTACCGGCCACAAGTTCGGCCGGGCGCGCGCGTTTCATCCCATGTTTCGCCATATAATCCATTTCGCCGTGGTATCCGGCTTCCAGCCAGGCGGCGAGGCCTGCTTCGGCATCCGAGAGATCGGTATCGCTGATGCCGATCGCCCCGAAACCCAATTCGCGCCCCCACGCCCTGATGCGCGCGGCGAGCGCAGTCAACGCCGCATCGTCGAGCGCGCACGGTGCCGCGCCTTCGGCACGAGTCGAAGGCCTGTCGGATGCGGCGAGTTCCGGTAATCGGTTCATCGCACTATTTTACGAGAATGCCAGCCACGCCCAGCCAACCGCCTCACGACGCCATGCTGCCCGCCCTGCTCGCGGAGCGCGTGATCGCGCTCGCCGACGAAGCGGCGACCGAGGCCTTCGGCACCCGCTTCGCGCACGCGCTCGACGCGGCGCGCACCGAACTCGCCCGCGCGCATGCGTTCGACGGGCTGCAGATCCAGCTGGTCGGCGACCTCGGCGCGGGCAAGACCTCCCTCGTGCGCGCCATCCTGCGCGGCCTCGGCCACACGGGACGCGTGCGCAGCCCGACCTATACGCTCGTCGAGCCGTACGCACTCGAACGCGAGGATGGGGAACTCGAGGTCTATCACTTCGATCTGTATCGTTTCAACGATCCGGCCGAATGGTCCGACGCAGGCTTTCGCGAATATTTCAATTCCAGCGCGATCTGCCTCGTCGAATGGCCACAACAGGCGGGCACGCTGCTCGGCGTACCCGATCTGGTTTTCTCGCTCGACGTGGATGGCGACGGCCGCGTCCTCACCGTCCGGGCGTACAGCGCTTCAGGAAAGGCATGTCTCGAAAGATGTTGATCAAACCGTTCCGCTCGATCGAATCGGCGGCCACCGCGACGCACAACTGGCGGCGTCGCCAGATCCTGCGCGCGGGCGCGTCGACGCTGGTGCTCGGTCTCGTCGCGCCGCGGCTCGCGCACGCGTCGTCGGTGCTCGGCGTGCGCGTGTGGCCCGCACGCGATTACACGCGCGTCACGATCGAATCCGACCAGCCGCTGCAGAATACCCAACAGCTG
The DNA here is from genome assembly GCF_019425585.1 of Burkholderia sp. COPS. Taxonomy (NCBI): domain Bacteria; kingdom Pseudomonadati; phylum Pseudomonadota; class Betaproteobacteria; order Burkholderiales; family Burkholderiaceae; genus Burkholderia; species Burkholderia sp. COPS. The sequence continues at coordinate 31,827 of NZ_WIXR01000043.1, forward strand.
CTGCAGGGTCCCGACCGCCTCGTCGTCGACCTGAGCGGCCTCGATCTCGATCAGGCGCTGCGCGATCTCGTATCGAAGATCGCGCCGAACGATCCGCAGATCCAGTCGGTGCGCGTCGGCCAGTATCAGCCGCACGTCGTGCGGATGGTGTTCGACCTGAAAGGTTCGGTGAAGCCGCAGGTGTTCACGCTGCCGCCGGTCGGCGCGTACAAGTACCGGCTCGTGTTCGACCTGTATCCGGCCGTCGCGCCCGATCCGCTGTCCGACCTGATCGCGCAGACGGAACGCAAGGAACAGGCGCTCAACGACACCGCGCGCGCGCAGCAGATGCAGCCGCCGTCCACGCTGGCCGGCCCGGGCACCCCGCCGCCCGCCGCGGGCGACAACAGCGATGCGTTCTTCCAGCGCTTCGCGCAGAACACACCGGCCACGCCGCACACGCCGCCCGCCGCCGGCACGCCCTCGACGCCCGCGAAGCCGGCCGTCAAGCCGCCGCCGGTCATCGCACGCCGCGACGACAGCGACGACGACGGCGACACCTACAAGTTCACCGCACCGAAATCCGGCAAGGGCGGCACCGTGCGCCTGCTGACGGTGGCGATCGATCCGGGCCACGGCGGCGAGGATCCGGGCGCGATCGGCGGCGGCGGCACGTACGAGAAGCACATCGCGCTCGACATCGCGAAGAAGCTGCGCGCGAAGATCGACGCCGCGCCGAACATGCGCGCGATGATGACGCGCGACGCCGACTTCTTCGTGCCGCTGAACGTGCGCGTGCAGAAGGCGCGCCGCGTGGGCGCCGATCTCTTCGTGTCGATCCATGCGGACGCGTTCACGACGCCGTCCGCGCGCGGCTCGTCGGTGTTCGCATTGTCCGATCACGGCGCGACGAGCGCCGCGGCGCGCTGGATGGCGAACAAGGAAAATTCGTCCGACCTGATCGGCGGCATCAACATCAAGACGGCGGATGCGGCCGTGAACCGCGCGCTGTTCGACATGTCGACGACCGCGCAGATCCGCGACTCGCTGCGCTACGGCAACTACGTGCTGAAGGAAGTCGGCGGTATCAACAAGCTGCACAAGGGCTCGGTCGAACAGGCCGGGTTCGCGGTGCTGAAAGCCCCCGACATTCCGTCGATCCTCGTCGAGACCGCGTTCATCAGCAACCCGGAAGAGGAGAGCCGGCTGAACGACGACAGCTATCGCGACCAGATGGCCGACGCGATCTTCCGCGGCATCAAGCGTTATTTCGCCGCGAACCCGCCGCTCGCGAAGAGCCGGATGGCCTGACGGCCCGACGGCCGTATCTAGCCATACTCGGCCACCCCGCCCCGCCGCCGGCACGCAGTGCGTGCCGGCGCGTCACGATGCCGCGAAGCGGCGCATCAGTTTCCCGCCGAACACGTTCACCGCGAGGCCGCCCATCACGAGCGCCGTGCCGATCAGCTGCGCGCGCGTCAGATGCTCGTCGAGCAGCAGCGCCGACGAAGCCAGGCCGACGATCGGCACCAGCAGCGAGAATTGCGCGACCTGCGCGGCCGGATAGCGCGACAGCAGGCGGCTCCAGAGCCCGTAGCCGAGCAGCGTCGCGACGAACGCGAGATAGACGACCGCGAAGATCGACGCCCCGTTCAGCCCGGCGAGCGCGGTCGCGATCCGCTGCGGCCCTTCGAACCACAGCGACAGCAGGAAGAACGGCACGGGCGGCACGAGGCTCGCCCACACGACGAGCGACACGAGGTTCGCTTTCCCGACCTTCTTCGTGACGATGTTGCCGAACGCCCACATCGCGGCCGAACAGATCGTCAGCAGAAAGCCCGCGAGCGTCATTGCGCGGCCGCCCTGCGCCGCGATCACGACGAGCCCGCCCGCGGCGATCGCGAGCCCGAGCAGGTTCTGCATGCGCAGCCGCTCGCCGAGGAACAGCATCGCGAACACGAGCGTGAAGAACGCCTGCGACTGCAGCACGAGCGACGCGAGGCCGGCCGGCATGCCGACGTACATGCCGGTGAACAGGAACACGAACTGGCCGAGCTGGATCGTCGCGCCGTACAGCACCAGCAGGCGCCACGGAATCTGCGGCCGGCGTACGAAGAACACGGCGGGCACGGCCGCGAGCGTGAAGCGCAGCGCGCCGAGCAGCATCGGCGGCATGCCGTGCAGGCCGACCTTGATCACGACGAAGTTCACGCCCCACGCGAGGATCACGACCAGCGCAAGCAGCAAGTCCTTCGGGGCCATCATCGGCGTCTCCTCGATTGTCGAATCGTTGTGCAAGGTGCTCTCGAGCCCTGTCGCTTCGCGCCAGGCGCCTGAGGAGGCGATCCCCAAAAGGGACTGCCTGCGGGGCAAAAAATACCGGGGCGGCCCGGCGTTTTCCCGGGAAGCCGGTCAGTCTACCGGGTTTCGGCACCCGGCCCGATACCCGCGCGGCGCGAATGGAATCGGCGGCGGACGGCCAGTACAATGACCGGCATCTCCTCCGCCGCCCCACAGGATCCGCCATGAACGCCCCGATCAAAGCCCTGCTGAAGCCGCACGTGCGCGACATCGGCAACCTGCAGGTGCGCCGCACGCTGCCCGCACTCGCCGCACGCCTCGTCGGCCCGTTCATCTTCTTCGATCACATGGGGCCCGCCACGCTGCCGCCCGGCACGGGGCTCGACGTGCGCCCGCACCCGCACATCGGTCTCGCCACCGTCACCTACCTGTTCGACGGCGCGATCCTGCACCGCGACAGCCTCGGATCGCTGCAGGAGATCGTGCCGGGCGACGTGAACTGGATGACGGCCGGCCGCGGGATCGTCCACTCCGAACGCACGCCCGACGCGCAGCGCGAAAACGGCCATACCGTGCACGGGATCCAGACCTGGGTCGCACTGCCGCGCGCGCACGAGACGACCGAGCCGTCGTTCGAGCACCATCCGGCCGACACGCTGCCGAAGCGCAACGAGGACGGCGTGTCGCTGACGGTGATCGCCGGCGATGCGTTCGGGCTGCGCTCGCCGGTCACGACGTTCTCGCGCACGCTGTATGTCGCAGCCGAATTCGCGGCCGGCGGCCGCCTCGAACTCGACGCGTCGCACGAGGAGCGCGCGGTGTACGTGGTCGACGGCGAGCTCGCGATCGACGGCACGCCGGTGCCCGCCGAACAGATGGCCGTGCTCGCGCCCGGTGCCGCAGTCACGCTGACGAGCGGCAGCGGCGCGCGCGCGATGCTGCTCGGCGGCGACAAGATCGACGGCGAACGCTTCATCGAATGGAACTTCGTCGCCAGCAGCCGCGAAGCGATCGAACGCGCGAAAGAAGCATGGACGCGCCAGGAAATGGGCAAGGTGCCGGGCGAAACCGAGTGGATTCCGCTGCCCGAGTCGAAGCCGCGTTGAAAAAGGGGCGCTCCGCCCCCATCCTGACGACATTCGAACGAAAGAGAACGACATGGACACCACGCTTGCCACATTCGAGAAAGACGTCATCGAGGCGTCGCTGGACGCCCCCGTGCTGGTCGACTTCTGGGCGCCGTGGTGCGGCCCGTGCAAGACGCTCGGCCCGCTGCTGGAAAAACTCGAAGGCGACTACGAAGGCCGCTGGAAGCTCGTGAAGGTCAACGTCGACGAGAACCAGGAACTCGCCGCGCACTTCCAGACCCGCAGCATCCCGCACGTGATCGCGTTCGCCGACGGGCGCCCGGTCGACCAGTTCGTCGGCGTGCTGCCCGAAGGCCAGCTGCGCGCCTTTCTCGACCGGCTGCTGCCGGCCCCCGAGGAAGCCGAACGGCGCGCCGCGCAATACGCGATGGCCGAAGAGCGCCACGACGACGCGCTCACGCACCTCGAGGCGGCGCTCGCGCTGAGTCCCGGCTTCGACGACGCACGCCTCGACCTGATCGAACTGCTGCTCGCGAGCAACCAGGTCGACGCCGCGCGCGCCGAGACGGAACGCCTGTCGCCGCAGACCGTGCAAGGCGGCGACCCGCGCTACCAGGCGATCAAGACTCGTTTCGACGCCCTCGAAGCCACGGCCGACCTGCCGCCGACCGATGCACTCGAAGCACGCATCGCGGCCAACCCGGCCGATCTCGACGCGCGCTTCGATCTCGCGCAGAGCCTGATCGCGCGGCGTGCGTATGAAGGGGCGCTGGAGCAGTTGCTGGAAATCGTCACGCGCGACCGCGCGTACGGCGACGATCTCGGCCGCCGCACGATGATCTCGGTATTCGAGCTGGCCGGCGACCGCCCGGACCTCGTCGCCGGGTGGCGGCGCAAGCTGAGCATGGCGCTCAACTGAGGGACGACCGGCCGGGCCGCAACGGCCCGGCTGCGTAACGGCCCGACCACGTAACGGCCCGGCTGCGCAACAGCCCCGCATCGCATGCGGCGCGCATCACGCGCTGCGGCATCGCGCCGGCGCCCGCGCCCGCGTGTCGCGCGCTCAGCCGGCGGCCTGCGCCGCGATCGCGCGCAGCGCATGCGCGGCGGCCGCGAAGCCGAAGCTCGCGGTCACGCACACGCTCGAACCGAATCCCGCACAGTTGAGCCCCGCGACGTGCGCGGCCGCGGACGGCTCCGCACCGTCCTCTAGATCGCAGGCGGCCGCTTCCGGATAGATCAGCGGCTCGTCCGAATACACGGCGCTGACCTTGAAACGCGCCTTCGGCCCGCGCGGAAAGCCGTGCTGCTTGCGCAACTGCGCGCGCACCTTCGACAGCAGCGGATCCTGGATCGTCAGCGCGAGATCGTCGATCCGGATGCGCGTCGGATCGAGCTGGCCGCCCGCGCCGCCGACCACGACGAGCGGCTGACGCTTCGCGACGCACCATGCGATCAGCGCAACCTTCGTGCGCACGCTGTCGATCGCGTCGATCACGTAGTCGAAACCGCCGCCGAGCAGCGCGTCGAAGTTGTCGGGCTCGACGAAATCCTCGATCCGGTTCACGCGGCACGCGGGATCGATCAGCGCGATCCGCTCGGCCATCGCGTCCACCTTCGGCTTGCCGTAATTGCCGTCGAGCGCGTGGATCTGCCGGTTCGTATTGCTTTCCGCGACGTTGTCGAGATCGATCAGCGTGAGCGTGCCGACCGCGTTGCGTGCGAGCGCCTCGGCCACCCACGACCCGACGCCGCCGATCCCGATCACCGCGACGTGCGCGCGCTCGAACGCGGCGGCGGCCGGCGCGCCGTACAACCGCGCGACGCCGCCGAAACGCCGCGCGCGATCCACGTCAAGCTGGATTTCCGGGGTCGGGGTAAGATCAGAAGAACTGGGCGGGGCGGTGTCGGCGACGGACATGGCAGCAAGGAAATCGTAAGTCGTGCAGCCCTCTATTTTGCCTGAACTCCCCGCTCGCCCGCGCCACTGTGCACGCACGTTTCTTGCGCGTTGGCTACAATGGTTCCAGATTGAAGCGTTTGCATAACATGACGACTCTCGCCGATCTCCGCATCAATTATTCGCGTGCTTCGCTCGACGAAGCCGATGTCGCCCACGACCCCTTCGCCCAGTTCGATCGCTGGTTCAAGGAGGCGCTTGCCGCCAAGCTGCCCGAGCCGAACACGATGACGCTCGCGACCGTCGGCGCCGACGGCCGGCCGTCGGCACGCATCGTGCTCATCAAGGGCGTCGACGAACGCGGGTTCGTCTTCTTCACCAATTACGAAAGCCGCAAGGGGCACGACCTCGCCGCGCATCCGCAGGCAGCGCTGCTGTTCTACTGGATCGAGCTCGAGCGCCAGGTGCGCATCGAAGGCCGGATCGAGAAAACCAGCGCCGAGGAAAGCGACCGCTATTTCGCGTCGCGTCCGCTCGGCTCGCGCATCGGCGCATGGGCGTCCGAGCAAAGCACGGTGATCGACAGCCGCGCGACGCTCGAAGCGCAGGAAAAGGCCGTCAGCGAACGCTACGGCGACAACCCGCCGCGCCCGCCCCACTGGGGCGGCTACCGCCTCGTGCCCGACTCGATCGAGTTCTGGCAGGGCCGCCCGTCGCGGCTGCACGACCGTCTGCTCTATACGCGCGACGCCAACGCTTCGTCGGGCTGGTCGATCTCGCGCCTGTCGCCGTAAGCGCGGCGCCGGCGCACGCCGGTCGTGTCTCGTGTTGCATCCGGGCGCCCGCCGCGCAAGCGGCGGGCGCCGGTCAAGATACTTGGCTGTATTCGATTCAACGAACAAACGGAGAATCCAAATGTTCTGGGAAAAGAAGCTGGCACAGTGGGCGGACGACGTACGGGCGAAAGCGAACATACCGGCACGCCTCGTGCTGTGGAACGGCGATCAACTCGATTTCGGCACCTTCAGCGCGCCGCAGGTCACGCTGAAGGTGAACAGCGCGTCGGCGCTGCCGCTCTTGCTCGAACCGAGCCTCGACAATCTCGGCGAGGCCTACGTGAAGGGCAAGATCGACATCGAAGGCAAGCTGTCGGACATCATCAACATCGGCTACTCGCTCGCGCGCAGCACGGTGACGAGCGCGAGCAAGCTCGCGCGCGTGAAGCGCTACTTCAATCACTCGAAGAGCACCGACAAGAAGGCGATCCAGTATCACTACGACGTCTCGAACGAGTTCTACAAGCTGTGGCTCGACGAGAACATGGTGTACTCGTGCGCCTACTTCGAGAACGGCGACGAGGATCTCGCCACCGCGCAGATCAAGAAGATCGACCACATCCTGACGAAGATCCGGCTCGAGCCCGGCCAGCGCCTGCTCGACATCGGCTGCGGCTGGGGTGCGCTCGTGCTGCGCGCCGCGCAGAAGTTCGGCGCGCAGTGCCTCGGCGTCACGCTGTCGCAGAACCAGTTCGACCTCGCGACCGCGCGCGTGAAGGCGGCCGGGCTGGAGGACAGGATCGAGATCCGGCTGCAGGACTACCGCGAGATCGACGGCCAGTTCGACCGCATCACGAGTGTCGGGATGTTCGAGCACGTCGGGCGCAAGAACCTGCCGCTCTATTTCACGCGGATTCATGACCTGCTCGTCGACGACGGCATCGCGATGAACCACGGGATCACGTCGACCGACGCGGAAAGCGGCGAGACGGCGCTCGGCGGCGGCGAGTTCATCGACCGCTACGTGTTCCCGGACGGCGAGCTGCCGCACATCAGCCTCGCGCTGGAAGCCGCGCAGCGCGGCGGCCTGGAAGCGATTGACGTCGAAAGCCTGCGACGGCACTATGCGCGCACGCTCGACATCTGGACGGAAAACTTCGAGGCGAAGGCAGAAGCGGCGCGACAACTCGTCGACGACGAAAAATTCCGCATCTGGCGCGTGTATCTCGCCGGCTGCGCGTATGCGTTCGAGCACGACGACGTGTCGATCTTCCAGATCGTGTGCCGCAAGGCCGGACGCAGCGCGAAAACGCTGCCGTGGTCGCGGCGCTATATGTACGAACACGCGCTGCCGCGCTAGGCGGCGCTTCACGCTGGGCATGCATGGGTGACGGCAGGACGCGGCGCAAGGGGCCGCCGGAACGACAGCAGCATGACGACGCGCACGCGCCGCACGCCGACGGGCAATTCGACCTGTTCGGCGTGCCGGCCGACGCTGCACGCGCGTCGCCCGAGGACGACGGCCCGCCTGCCCGCACCGACGAACACGTGAAACCGGACGCGCGTGACGACGCGCAGCCTGCACCGCGCGCCCGCTCCCGTTCTTCCGACGAAACACCGCCTGCCGCTTCCGGCCTGCTGTGGGACGAACCGTCCCCGCCGGCCGCGCCGCCGAAGAAAGGCCGGCGCCGACGCGGCGTGCTGCCCGCGCCGATCGCGCCCGAGGTCGCCGACGCAGCGGCCGGCCTGCCGCCGAACGTTCGGCTCGGCACGTCGTCGTGGTACTTCCCCGGCTGGGACGGCATCGTCTACGACGGCGATTTCGCGCAGACCAAGCTGTCGCGCGAAGGGCTCGAAGCGTACGGCGCGCATCCGCTGTTGAAGAGCGTGAGCCTCGACCGGTCGTTCTACGGCCCGCTGTCGGTCGCCGATTACCTGCGCTACGCGCAGCAGGTGCCCGACGATTTCCGCTTCGTCGTGAAGGCGCCGGCCTCCGTGACCGACGCGGTCATCCGCGGCCGGCGCGGCGAGCCGTCGGGGCCGAACCCGACCTTCCTCGACGCGCAGCTCGCCACCCATGAGTTCGTGCAGCCGTGCCTCGAAGGGCTCGGCCGGAAAGCCGGCGTGCTCGTGTTCCAGTTCTCGCCGCTGCCCGACCAGCTGCTCGCGCAGCCGGCCGCGCTGATCGACCGGCTCGCCGCATTCTTCGCGGCGCTGCCGCCGCTGCCGCCGGACGCCGACGGCACCCGCTATGCGATCGAGATTCGCGACGCGAGCCTGCTCACGCCGCGTTTCATCCGCGCGCTCGCCGCGCTCGGTGTGCGCTACTGCGTCGGCCTGCACGCGCGGATGCCCGACGCGCTGCGCCAGGCGGCCGCGCTCGCCCTGCTCGACGGCGACGCGCCGGGCCCGCTGATCGTGCGCTGGAGCCTGCACAGCGGCTTCAGGTACGAACAGGCGAAAGCGAAATACGAGCCGTTCGACAAACTCGTCGACGAGGATCCGGCCACGCGCTCGGCGCTCGCCGAACTGGCCGCGCGCTATGCGCTGGCCGGGCAGCCGGTGATCATCACGATCAACAACAAGGCGGAAGGCTCCGCGCCGCTGTCGTGCATCGCGCTCGCGCGCGAAATCGCCGCCGCGTGCGCGCAGTGGCGCAACGAGGCGGCCTGACGCCCGTTTGCGCCGGCTCCCGCCGTTCCGGCGCTTACGCGCCGCGCAGCGACTTCAGCCGGTGCGAGAACTTCTGCCGGAATTTCGCGAGCTTCGGCCCGATCACGACCGAGCAGTAGCCCTGCCCCGGGTTACGCGCGTAATAGTTCTGGTGATAATCCTCGGCCGGCCAGTAGTTGCCGTCGAGCGGCACGACCTGCGTGACGATCGGCTGCCCGAACACCTGCTCGCGCTCCAGCTCGCGGATCACGTCGAGCGCCGTGTCGCGTTGCGCGTCCGAATGCGTGAACACGACCGAACGGTACTGCGTGCCGACGTCGTTGCCCTGCCGGTTCAACTGGGTCGGATCGTGCGTCGCGAAGAAGATCTCGAGAATCTCGCGATAGCCGATGCGCGCCGGATCGAACGTCACGTTGACGACTTCCGCGTGGCCCGTGTCGCCTTCGCAGATGTCGCGATAGCCGGGATTGCGCGTATGGCCGCCCGCGTAGCCCGACTGGACGGCCGTCACGCCGTCGACGTCGAGAAACACCGCCTCCGTGCACCAGAAACACCCGCCTCCCAATGTCGCGGTTTCAAGCATCTCGTTCACCATGAAATCAGTCCTTCGTTGATGTCGGCAGCCGGCACGCATGCGCCGGCGCCACCGTTCCGTCTCGCCGCTGCCCGCCCGGGGGCGGGTCGCAACGGCACTGCGGCAAGTATCTCACTCGCGCGCGAACCTGACAGGTTGCACAGGTACCGCGCACGACCGACCGCCCGCGTTCTCGTCTACACTTAGGCACGCGCGAGCGCGGCGGCAAACCCGCTGCCTCGCGCAAAGCGCCCGATGCGTGCCCGACCCTGATGCAAACATCATCTGCCGGAACATCGATATGCATGCCTTAACAGACATTGTCCGCATCACTCGCCCGGCCGTCGCCGCATCGCGGGCTACCGCTTCGACCGTGCCCCCCCCTTGCCGTGCGTCCGTCTCGCCCCACGTGCGGCGATCCGGAACACCGCCTTTCTCCGCTTTCACGATCTGATGCACGGCGCGCCGCACGTGTCGCCGACGCGTGCACCCACCTGCCGATCGTGCCTGCCGGCGCCACGCGCGCCGCGCGGCAACCCCGACCCGCACGCCCGCAACGAACCGCCGTGCGTCAACGATCCGAACCCATCGAGAGGGCATCACCATGAGCATGCGACCTGACCCGACGTTTCACGCTTCGCCCGAGCTTGCGATGCAGGCGCCGGCGGAAGAGTTTGCCTATACGTTGTTGCTGAGCCCCGATTTTTCCAGACCCGACGCGCTCGCCGTGATCGACGTGAAGCCCGGCTCGCCGACCTACGGAAAAATCGTGCATACGGTGACGATGCCGAACACCGGCGACGAGTTTCACCACTTCGGCTGGAATGCGTGTTCGTCGTCGCTGTCGCCGCTGACCGGCCATGCGTTCCTCGAGCGCCGCTTCCTGATCATCCCCGGCCTGCGCTCGTCGCGCATCTACGTGATCGACACGAAGCCGCATCCGACGCAGGCGCGCATCCACAAGATCATCGAGCCCGACGAGATCTTCTCGAAAACCGGCTATTCGCGGCCGCACACAGTTCACTGCGGCCCCGAAGGCATCTATGTGAGCACGCTTGGCGGCGCGGGCAAGGACGGCACCGACGGCGCGCCCGGCATCTTCATCATGGATTGCGAAACCTTCGACGTGCTCGGCCGCTGGGAGATCGACCGCGGCCCGCAGGACAAGCATTACGACTTCTGGTGGAACCTGCCGCGCGACTACATGGTGTCGAGCGAATGGGCGCTGCCGCCGCAATTCGAGAACGGCATCGTGCCCGAGGACCTGCTCGCGAACAAATACGGGCACCGGCTGCATTTCTGGGACCTGCGCGCGCGGCGCAACGTGCAGACGATCGATCTCGGCGCGCAGCATCAGATGGCGCTCGAAGTGCGGCCCGCGCACGACCCGGTGCGCGAATACGGGTTCGTCGGCGTCGTGGTCGACACGACGAATCTCGAAGGCTCGATCTGGACCTGGTGGCGCGAAGGCGGCAAGTTCCATGTGAAGAAGACCGCGACCATCCCGGCCGAGCCGGCCGCGGCCGACGAACTGCCGCCGCTGCTGAAATCGTTCGGCGCGGTGCCGCCGCTCGTGACCGACATCGACCTGTCGCTCGACGACCGCTTCCTGTACGTGTCGTGCTGGGGCACCGGCGAGATGCGCCAGTACGACGTATCGGACCCGCACAACCCGGTGCTCGCCGGGTCGGTGCGCATCGGCGGCATCGCGCGCCGTGCGCCGCACTCGAACGGCCGCGCGTTCGCGGGCGGCCCGCAGATGGTCGAGATCAGCCGCGACGGCCGGCGCGTGTACTGGACCAATTCTCTCTATTCGACGTGGGACGACCAGTTTTATCCGGATGGCGTGCCGGCCGCGCAGGTGCTCGCGCATGCGGGGCCGGAAGGCGGGCTGACGCTCGCCGACGATTACTGGGTCGAGTTCCCCGAAGGTTATCGCGCGCACCAGATCCGGCTCGAAGGCGGCGACTGCTCGACCGACTCGTTCTGCTACCCGTCGGTCAAGCGTTGAACGCCGGCCTTCACGCCCAGTTCGCACTGTGGGCGGCCGTGCTCGCGAGCGGGGTGTATCACGGGCTCAACCCCGCGATGGGCTGGCCGCTCGCGGTGTCGAACGCGCTGATGACCCGCCGCGGCGGCGCGCTCGTCGCGGCGCTTGGTTATCTCGCGCTCGGCCATGCGCTTGCGGTCTTCGCGGTGATGCTGCCGTTCGGGCTGCTCGCCGCGCTGCTTGCCTGGCAATCGGCGATCCGGATCGGCGCGAGCGCGCTCGTGATCGGCTTCGGCGCGGTGCTGCTGATCCGGCGCCGGCATCCGCGTGCGCTCGCGCGGATCCCGCCGGCGCGGCTCGGCCTGTGGTCGTTCGCGGTCGCGATCGCGCATGGCGCGGGGCTGATGCTGGTGCCGATCTACCTCGGGCTCTGCGGGCTCGACCGGGACGCCGGCCACCGGGCGGCGGCCACGCTCGTCGATGCGCATCTGGGCATGGCGCTCGTCGTCGCGGCCGTGCATGCCATCGCGATGATCGGCGCCGGCGGCGGGCTCGCGTGGCTCGTGTACCGCTATCTCGGGCTGAAGTTCGTGTCGCGGAGCTGGTTCAATCTCGATGCGGTGTGGGCGTCGAGCCTGATCGTGACAGGCGCGCTGTCGCTCGGACTGGCGGCGGCGCGATAGATGGCGCGGGGATCGGCGGTCGGGACATGCCACTGCGCGGGACCGCGCGGCGGCACCGCTCGAAAAACGCGACAGAACGGCGTTGCCGGCCGCGCGCGATTGCCCGTCCTGCCGCGCGCCGCAGTGTTCGCTACGCCACCCTGCCCCCTCGATGCGCCGTCTGGCCGGGCCCGGCGGCCCCGATTCCGCTAAAATCGGGCCATGCGCACCCCTTCCCCATCGACCACCTTGTCGCCTTTCGTCCGCCGTGCCCGCCCCGCTCGCGTCGCGCCGCGCCCGCCCGTCTCGTTCCGGATGGCTGCCCGATGAGCCTGGCCAATCCTCCGGATTTCGACTCGGCCGCTTTCCGGCAAGCGCTTGGCCAGTTCGCAACGGGCGTGACGGTGATCACGACGCGCGCGCCGTCCGGGCAGCTGATCGGCATCACCGCCAGCTCGTTCAACTCGGTATCGCTCGATCCGCCGCTCGTGCTGTGGAGCCTCGCGCACAAATCGGCGTCGACGCCCGTGTTCCGCGGCAACAGCCACTATGTGGTGAACGTACTGGCGGCCTCGCAGCTCGACCTGTGCAAGCGCTTCTCGACCTACAAGGGCGACCGCTTCGAAGGAATCGCGCATGCGGCCGGCAACTCCGGGATGCCCGTGCTCGACGGCGCGCTCGCATGGTTCGAATGCCACAACCGCAGCCGCTATGACGAAGGCGACCACGTGATCTTCGTCGGCGAGGTCGAACGCTGCGGCGTGCGCGCCGCATCGGACACGACGCCGCCGCTCGTGTTCCACGGCGGCGGCTTCCACGGCCTTACACCGCTTTGATCGCCCCCGTGCGCGCCAGCCCGACCGGCGCGCCGGCTTCGTCCTTCAGCGTCTGCAGCACGATGTTCGAACGGATGTCCATGACGCCCGGCGCCTTGTAGAGCCGGTTCAGCACGAAATCCGAGTAGTGCTTCAGGTTGTGCGCGAGCACGCGCAGCAGATAGTGGCTCTCGCCCGTCACGACGAACGCGCCGACCACCTCCGGCCATTCGCGCAGCGCTTCCGCGAAGCGCTCGTGCCATTGATTTTCTTCGTTGCGCATCGATACCTGCACGAACGCCTCGAGCTCGAAGCCGAGCTTCTCGCGGCTCAGGCACGCGCGATAGTGCTCGATCACGCCCTGCTCCTCGAGCAGGCGCATGCGGCGCAGGCAGGCGGATGGCGAAAGCGAAATGCGTTCCGCCAGGTCGAGATTGCTGATTCTGCCCTCTTCCTGCAGTACCGCCAGAATCCGGCAGTCGGTGGCATCGAGCGTGATCGCGTGCATTTTTGGTCCCCGTTTTCCCTCTGAGTCGAATTATCTGCCAATCCGGCGGTTTGTCCATGTTTATTTCGCAAGCACTTTCTGCGAGCGTCCACCTATCATTCGAAGCATCGACTCACCGAATCGTCATGCCATGGACACCCTCTGGGACATCTCGCCGCCTGTCAGCCCCGCCACCCCCGTGTGGCCGGGCGATACGCCGGTTTCCGTCGAACGCGTGTGGCGGATGGAGGCCGGCTCGCCGGTCAACGTCGCACGCCTGACGCTGTCGCCGCACACGGGCGCGCACTGCGACGCGCCGCTGCATTACGACGCCGACGGCGCGCCGATCGGCGCCGTGCCGCTCGACACCTATCTCGGCCCGTGCCGCGTGATCCACTGCATCGGCGCATCGCCGGTCGTGCAGCCGGCCGATGTCGCGGCCGCGCTCGACGGCGTGCCGCCGCGCGTGCTGCTGCGCACGTATGCACGCGCCAGCGTCGAACGGTGGGACAGCGACTTCTGCGCGGTCGCGCCCGGGACCGTCGACCTGCTCGCCGCGCACGGCGTGAAGCTGATCGGCATCGATACGCCGTCGCTCGACCCGCAGGAATCGAAGACGATGGATGCGCATCACCGCGTGCGCGCGCACCGGATGGCGATCCTCGAAGGCATCGTGCTCGATGACGTGCCGCCCGGCGACTACGAACTGATCGCACTGCCGCTGAAATTCGCGACGCTCGACGCAAGCCCCGTGCGCGCGGTGCTGCGCGCGCTGCCCGCGCGTGCCTCCTGATTACCCCGACTGACGACCCACATCATGATCAAGACCCGTGAAGACGCGCTCGCGCTCGACCGCGACGATCCGCTCGCCCCGCTGCGCGACCAGTTCTCGCTGCCCGACGGCGTAATCTATCTCGACGGCAACTCGCTCGGCGCGCAGCCGCGCGCATCGGCCGCCCGCGCGCAGCAGGTGATCGGCGCCGAATGGGGCGAAGGCCTGATCCGCAGCTGGAACACGGCCGGCTGGTTCGCGTTGCCGCGCCGTCTCGGCGACAAGCTCGCGACGCTGATCGGCGGCGCACCGGGCGAAACGGTCGTCACCGACACCATCTCGATCAACCTGTTCAAGCTGCTGTCGGCGATGCTGCGCCACCAGGCCGAGCGCGCGCCCGAGCGCCGCGTGATCGTGTCGGAGCGCTCGAACTTCCCGACCGACCTGTATATCGCGCAGGGGCTGATCGAGCAGCTCGGCGGCAACTATGAACTGCGCCTGATCGACGATCCGGCCGACCTGCCGGCCGCGCTCGGCGCGGACACGGCCGTCGCGATGATCACGCACGTGAATTACCGCACCGGCTACATGCACGACATGCCGGCCGTCACGCAGCTCGTGCACGACGCGGGCGCGCTGATGCTGTGGGACCTCGCGCACTCGGCCGGCGCGGTGCCGGTCGACCTGAACGGCGCGCGCGCCGACGGCGCGGTCGGCTGCACGTACAAGTACCTGAACGGCGGCCCGGGTTCGCCCGCATTCGTGTGGGTGCCGCAGCGTCATCACGCACACTTCTCGCAGCCGCTGTCCGGCTGGTGGGGCCACCGCGCACCGTTCGCGATGCAGCCGGGCTTCGCGCCCGATCCGGGCATCGCGCGCTTCCTGTGCGGCACGCAGCCGATCGTGTCGATGTCGATGGTCGAATGCGGGCTCGACGTGTTCCTGCAAACCGACATGCAAACGATCCGCCGCAAATCGCTCGCGCTGACCGATGCCTTCATCGCGCTCGTCGAAGCACGCTGCGCGGGCTTGTCGCTGAAGCTCGTCACGCCGCGCGCGCATCACCAGCGCGGCTCGCAGGCGAGCTTCGAGCACCCGCACGGCTACGAAGTGATGCAGGCGCTGATCGCGCGCGGCGTGATCGGCGACTACCGCGAGCCGTACGTGCTGCGCTTCGGCTTCACGCCGCTCTATGTGCGCTTCGTCGACGTGTGGGATGCCGTCGAGACGCTGCGCGACATCCTCGCCACCGACGCGTGGAAGGCGCCCGAGTTCGCCGAACGCGGCGCGGTGACCTGAGCGGCCTTGCCCGGCGCGCAACGCGGTCACGCGGATTGCGCGCCGCGCCCCGTCATTCAAATCTGGAGATAGTCGTGAATTCTGGTCATATGCAGCCACCCGGCGGCGACGCGCCGGCGGGCTGCCCGTTCTCGGGCGCACGCGCCGCACATCCGGCACAAGCGGCGCACGAAGCGCCTCACGTGCCGGGCGAAGCCTCGGGCGAAGCCGGCTGGCACAACGCACAGCTCGATTTCTCGAAGTCGATGAGCTACGGCGACTACCTGTCGCTGAATTCGATCCTCGACGCGCAACATCCGCTGTCGCCCGATCACAACGAGATGCTGTTCATCATCCAGCATCAGACGAGCGAACTGTGGATGAAGCTCGCGCTGTTCGAGCTGCGCGGCGCGCTCGACGCGGTGCGCACCGACGCGCTGCCGCCGGCGTTCAAGATGCTTGCGCGCGTGTCGCGGATCCTCGAGCAACTGGTGCAGGCGTGGAACGTGCTGTCGACGATGACGCCGTCCGAGTATTCGGCGATGCGGCCGTATCTCGGGCAGTCGTCGGGTTTCCAGTCGTACCAGTATCGCCAGCTCGAATTCCTGCTCGGCAACAAGAACGTGCAGATGCTGCAGCCGCATGCGCACCGGCCCGACATCCTCGAACAGGTGCGCACGACGCTCGAGGCGCCGTCGTTCTACGACGAGGTCGTCCGCCTGCTCGCGCGGCGCGGTTTCCCGATCGCGCAAGCGCGGCTCGAGCGCGACTGGACGCAGCCGACGCAGCACGACGAAACGGTCGAAGCCGCGTGGCTCGAGGTGTACCGCCACCCGCAGCAGCACTGGGAGCTCTACGAGATGGCCGAGGAACTCGTCGATCTCGAGGATGCATTCCGCCAGTGGCGCTTCCGTCACGTGACGACCGTCGAACGCATCATAGGCTTCAAGCAGGGCACGGGCGGCACCAGCGGTGCGCCGTACCTGCGCAAGATGCTCGACGTCGTGCTGTTCCCCGAGCTCTGGCACGTGCGCACCACGCTGTAACGCCCCACTCGCCCGCCGTCACGACGACGTGCGGGCCAGTTCCTCCCCTTCGCGCGGCTGCGCTGCCGCACGTGACAGTCGGGGGATATGCCGCCGCACGGCCAACAGCGCAACGCAGACGATGCCCATCCCGATCAGCCCGGCAGCCACCGCCGGCGCGAATGCGCCGCGCGTGATTCCCCATTCGCGGATCAGCACCGGAATCGCGAAACCGATCAACTGGCAGTCGAAACCGTCGAGCACGATCGCGAGCGCGGCGAGCAGCAGCGCGCCGGCACGATCGACACGCTGCCCGTGCGCGAAGTCGTCGCCGTGCGCACGCTCACCGCGTTCCGGCGCCGCCACGGCATCCTGCCGCAGCCGGCCGGCAAGCTGCTCGAGGAACTCTTCGCGTTGACGCGCGAGGAACGCTGACGGCGCCTCCCGGCCGGCGGCCCGTCCGCCCTTTCCGCCCGCTCATTCCGCCTGCCGCCGCAGCGCACCATCGAAATGCCGTTTCCCCGCCTTGACTTTCGCTCGCCCGAATACGATCATTCGCTCACACATAGAGCAAATGATCGTATTCGTACTCGGCAGGAAAATCTGGCACGAACAGGAGACACCGGATGAGCGCATCGCCCTCCGCCCGCACGCCCGTGCTGCTGCACATCGGCGCGGGCTCGTTTCACCGCGCGCACCAGGCGTGGTATCTGCATCGCGTGAACGCGGCCGTGCCGCCCGACGAGCGCTGGTCGCTGACCGTCGGCAACATCCGCGACGACATGCGCGCGACGATGGACGCGCTCGCCGCGCAGCACGGCGAATACACGCTCGAGACCGTCACGCCGCAAGGCGAGCGCGCGTACGAGACGATCCGCGCGATCACGCGCGTGCTGCCCTGGTCGATCGATCTCGCCGCGCTGATCGACGCCGGCGCCGATCCGGCCTGCCGGATCGTGTCGTTCACCGTCACCGAAGGCGGCTACTACCTCGACGAACACAACCGGCTCGACGTCGCGAATGCCGATCTCGCGGCCGACCTGCAGGGTGCGCGCACGACGCTGTACGGCGCGCTCGCGGCGCTGCTCGCCGAACGCGTGAAGCGCGGCGCGGGCCCGCTCACGCTGCAGAGCTGCGACAACCTGCGCAACAACGGTGCGCGCTTTCGCGCGGGGATGCGCGAATTCCTCGAACGGCGCGGGCAGGCCGACCTGCTCGCGTGGTTCGATGCGAACGTCGCGACGCCGAGCGCGATGGTCGACCGCATCACGCCGCGCCCGACCGCCGACGTGCGCGAGCGCGTGCTGGCCGCCACCGGCATCGACGACGCATGCCCGGTGATGGGCGAATCGTTCATCCAGTGGGTGATCGAGGATCGCTTCGCGGCCGGCCGGCCGCGCTGGGAGCTGGCCGGTGCCGAACTCGTCGACGACGTCCACCCGTACGAGGAAGCGAAGATCCGCATCCTCAACGCGACGCACAGCTGCATCGCGTGGGCCGGCACGCTCGCGGGCCACACGTATATCCACGAAGGGACGCACGACGCGGCGATCCGGCGCTTCGCGCACGACTACGTGACGCAGGACGTGATCCCGTGCCTGACGCCGAGCCCGCTCGATCTCGCGCGCTACCGCGACGTCGTGCTCGAGCGCTTCGGCAACCCGTACGTACTCGACACGAACCAGCGCGTCGCGGCCGACGGCTTCTCGAAGATCCCCGGCTTCATCGCACCGACGCTCGTCGAATCGTTCGCACGCGGCGCGGCACCGGTCGCCACCGCCGTGCTGCCCGCGCTGTTCCTGCGCTTTCTCGAACGCTGGGCGCGCGGCACCTTGCCGTATGCGTACCAGGACGGCGTGATGGACGAAAGCGCCGCGCGTGCGATCGTCGGGGCCGGCCGTCCGGGGTCCGGCCATCCGGGGGCCGGCCACCCGGAGGCCGACGACCAGGTCGCCGCGCTGTGCGCAAGCCGCGCGCTGTGGGGTTCGCTCGCCGGCAACCCGGCGCTGTTCGAGGCGTTGCGCGCCGGACTCGCGCGGGTCGATGCATGGCTCGCGGCGCGCTGACGCGCATCGGGGCGAACCTGCCTTGGCACGTGCACGGCCGCGCGGCTAAAGTAGCGAGTCCCCACTGACGGAACGGATCGCTCATGTATCTCGGCATCGACCTCGGCACTTCGGAAGTGAAGGTGCTGCTGCTCGCCCCGGACGGCACGGTCGTCGGCACCGCCGGCTCGCCGTTTACCGTGTCGCGGCCGCATCCGCGCTGGGCCGAACAGCATCCGGACGACTGGTGGCAAGGCACGCTCGCCGCGCTCGCCTCATTGCGCGAACGACATCCGCAAGCATTCGCGGCCGTGCGCGGCATCGGCCTGTCGGGCCAGATGCACGGCGCCGTGCTGCTCGGCCGCGACGATCGCGTGCTGCGCCCCGCGATCCTGTGGAACGACATGCGCAGCGCCGACGAGTGCGCGCTGCTCACCGAACGCGCGCCCGATCTCCACGCCCTCGCCGGCAATCTCGCGATGCCGGGCTTCACCGCGCCGAAGCTGCTGTGGGTCGCGAAGCACGAACCCGATGTGTTCGCGGCCACTGCCTGCGTGCTGATGCCGAAGGACTACCTGCGGTTCCGGCTCACCGGTGCAAAGGTGTCCGATCCGTCGGACGCAGCCGGCACGCTGTGGCTCGACGTCGCACGCCGCGACTGGTCCGACGCGCTGCTCACCGCATGCGGGATGACGCGTGACCAGATGCCGCGCATCGTCGAAGGCAACGCGCCGTCCGGCACGCTGCGCGCGGACATCGCGCGCGAACTCGGACTGTCGGAGGCGGTCGTGGTAGCCGGCGGCGGCGGCGACAACGCAACGAGCGCGCTTGGCATCGGTGCGATCCATGCAGGCGACGGCTTCGTGTCGCTCGGCACGTCCGGCGTGCTGAGCGTGGTCGGCGATCGCTTCATGCCGAACCCCGCATCGGCCGTGCATGCGTTCTGCCATGCGATTCCGGATCGCTGGCAATTGATGAGCGTCGTGCTGTCGGCCGCGAGCTGCCTGCGCTGGGTCTGCAAGCTGACCGGCACCGACGAGCCCGCCCTGCTCGCCGAAGTCGAGGCGCTCGACGCCGACGCGCGCGCGACGGCCCCGCTGTTCCTGCCCTACCTGTCCGGCGAGCGCACGCCGCACAACGACCCGTACGCACAAGGCGTGTTCTTCGGGATGACGCATGCGACCGAACGCGCGCATCTCGGCTACGCGGTGCTCGAAGGCGTGACGCTCGGCCTCGCCGACGGTCTCGACGCGCTGCATGCGGCCGGCGTCGAAACCGCCCAGCTGTCGCTGATCGGCGGCGGCGCGCGCAGCGCGTACTGGGCACAACTGATCGCCGATGCGCTGAACGTGCGCACGCGCCAGCACGGCGGCGGCGAAACGGGTGCGGCGCTCGGCGCGGCGCGGCTCGGCTGGCTGGCCGTCGGCGGCGATCCGCATGCGGTGCTGGCCAAGCCGCCGGTGCGGGCCGAATACGCGCCGGATGCCGCCCGCCATGCGCTGCTGCGCGAACGCCTCGATGCGTTTCGCTCGCTGTACCGCCACGTGCGGCCGCTGTACGAACCGTCGCGCGCACGGCTCGCGTAAGCGCCGCCCGTCACGCGTGCCGGCCGTCGGCCGCATGCGCGACATGCGGTACAGTGGATGCCGTCATGCGGCCCGCCGGCCGGCCCGCGGGCGGCCCCCCAGCTCCGAACCGAATCGCTATCGTGTCCAAGTCCTCAGAAAAACTCGATCTCGCCACGCGTGCCGCGTGGCTCTACTACGTCGCGGGCGACACGCAGAACGAGATCGCGGAAAAGCTGCAGGTGTCGCGCCCGGTCGCGCAGCGCCTCGTCGCGTTCGCGGTCGAGAAGAACCTGATCCGCGTGCGCGTCGACCACCAGCTCGCCGACTGTCTCGATCTCGGCGCGCAGCTGTCGAAGCGCTACGGCCTCGCGATGTGCGAAGTCGTGCCCGTCGATGCCGATGCGCCCGACGCGATCGACCGCAAGCTGGCCGTCGCCGGCGCGCAGGTGATGGAGCGCTACCTGAACGAAACGCGGCCGATGGTGATCGCGGTCAGCAGCGGCCGGACGCTGAAGGCCGCGGTCGCACAGATCGCGCAGATCGACCGCCCGCAGCATCGCCTCGTGTCGATGGTCGGCGCGATCGCGGCCGACGGTTCGTCGAACCGCTACGACGTCGCGCAGTACATCTCCGAGAAAACCGGCAGCAAGCACTTCCTGCTGCCCGCGCCGCTGTTCGCCGACAGCGCCGCCGAGCGCGCGCAGTGGTGCAATCACCGGCTGTACCGGATCGTCGAGGCGCTGTCGGGCCAGGCCGACGTCGCGTTCGTCGGGATCGGCAACATCGGCCCGCACTGCCCGCTCTACGAAGACGGCTTCATCACCGAACAGGAGCGCGACGAGATGACCGCGCGCGGCGCGGTGGCCGAACTGCTCGGCGTGCCGATCGACGCGCAAGGCAAGCTGATCGATGTGTCGACCGGCACGCGCGTGACGAGCGTGTCGCTCGCCACGCCGCCGAAGCGCCCGACGATCGCATTCGCGGGCGGCCCGAAGAAACGCGATGCGGTGATCGCCGCATTGCGCGGCGGCTGGATGTCGGGGCTCGTCACCGACGAGACGTGCGCGAGGGCGGCGCTGGACGCGTAGCCGGCGTGCCGGCTTCCCGTCACCGCATGCGGTCGCCGCACACCGGATCGCCGACGCGTCCGGACAAACCGCACATCACTGCAGACACCCGGGCATCGTGACCTTCATGACGACCACCGCCTGGTTGGCCGCACGAAGCTTGCGCATCACGTTCATTGGGTAAAACTTCGCAGTCCTGTCATGGATGGACGGTATCAGTCCGACATCGGCATACGTCTTGCCTGCCGCAGTCCATTTCAGCCCCTCCTTCTCGCGCGCCGTCAGCGATCGCGCCCGTACCTGCACACTGCCAACTCACGCGGCGCGCGGCGCCGGAAACGCATGCCGGCGAGCACGCCATGCGCCGACCCACGCGGCCGCCAGCAGCGCGACGAGCACCCACGGAATCGCGCCCGCCCCGGTTGCGCCGAGCAGCATCCCGCCCGCGATACCGCCACCCGCGATCGCGAGGTTCCACACCGTCACGAGCATCGATTGCGCGACGTCCGCCGCCTCTCCCGCGGCGTTCGCGGTGGCCGTCTGGAACAGCGTCGGCGCACCGCCGAACGCGAGCCCCCACAGCGCGACGCCCGCATAGACGATCGCCATGCCGGAACCGGCGCCGAGCATCGCCGCCGCGATGGCGAACAACGCGATGCTGGCGAGCGTCAGCCGCCGCTGCGCGGCGCCGATCCACGCGCCCGTCAGCGCGATGCCGACCAGCGACGCGATACCGAACACGAGCAGCACCGCATCGATCTGCGCGCCCATCCGCACGCCCGCGAGAAACGGCGCGACGTACGTATACAGCATGTTGTGCGCCAGCACGTACGCGAACATCACGGTCAGCACCGGCCGCACACCGGGCAGCGTCATCACGCCGAGCACCGGCTCGCGCGCGCCGGCCTGCTGCCCCGGATAATCGGGCAGACGCCAACGGATCCAGCCGATCAGCACGAGCGCCGCGAGCGTGATACCCGTGAACGCGACGCGCCACCCGAGCGCCGCGCCGAGTGCGGTGCCGGCCGGAATGCCGATCGACATCGCGACCGGCGCGCCGAGCATCGCGACCGCGATCGCCCGGCCGCGCAACGGGGCATCGACCATCCGGCTCGCGTAGCCGGCGAGCAGCGCCCACAGCAGCCCGGCCGCCATCCCCGCGACGAAACGCGCGGCGAGCGTCAGCGCGTAGTACGGCGACACGGCCGTCAGCGCATTCGACACGACGAAGCCGGCCAGCGCCGCGAGCAGCAGCGTGCGCCGGCGCATCGCGCGCGTCGCGGCGACGAGCGGAATCGCCGCGACGATCGAGCCGAGCGCATATACGGTCACGAGCTGGCCGATCAGCGCCTCGGGCACGCGCAGGTCGGCGCTCATCAGCGGCAGCAGGCCGGCCGGCAACGCCTCGGTGAGAATCGTGATGAACGCGGCCGTCGCGAGCGCCAGCAGGTTCGCAACCGGCAGGCGCGCACCGGCCTGCACCGGCTGAACGGCGGGCTCGTCATCGATCGTCGTGCAGTCGCTCATGCCGCGCTCCCGGTATCGACGCCGTAGACCGCATCGCGCACCGCGGTCACGATCCGCCCGTCGAGGCCCTCGTACAGCGTGTTGGTCAGCGCGACGGCCGTCAGCCCCGCCGCGCGGTCGACAAACCACGTGTGCCCGTACGCGCCGCCCCCGCGCCAGGTGCCGACCGACTCCGGCGACCGCGCGGCCACCGGATCGCGCAGCACCGAGAACCCGAGCCCGAAGCCGAAACCCGGCGCATCCCGCAGTTCGCGCGCACCCGGCTGGACGCGCGCCATCTCGTCGACCCATGCGGGTTCGAGCCAGCCGTCGCGGCCCGTGCGCAGCGCGTCGAGCAGCGTCACGCAATCGCGCGCGGTGCCGACCATCCCCGCGCCGCCCGACGGCCACGCATCGGCATCGAACACGCGCGCCGGCTCGAAGCGGATGCCGATCGTGCCGTCGAACACCGGCACGAGATCGACGTCCGCCATCCGTCGCGGGGCGCCCGGCGTGCTCACATAAGGCGTCGCGACGCGTGCGGCATCGTGCGCGACGAACGCGGTGTCGGTCATCCCGAGCGGTGTCGTGACGAGCGCGGCGACCGCGTCGGCGAGCGGCCGCCCGTCGACTGCCTCGATCAGCGCGCCGACCACATCCATCGACAGCGAATAGCCCCACGACGTACCTGGCGCAAACTGCAGCGGCACGCTGGCGATGCGCCGCAGGTTCTCGGCGAGCGAGAGACCCGAGCGGTCCATTCCGTCGGACACGCCGGCGCGCGCATACGGGCCGCCGCCGTCCGCTTCGAGGAAACGGTAGCCGAGGCCGGCCGTATGCGACAGCAGATGACGCAACGTGATGACGGCAGGCGTGCCGTCGGTCAACGTCGGGCGGAATCCGGGCAACGAGCGGGCGACCGGTTCGTCGAGCGCGATGCGCCCCGCCGCGACCAGCCGCATCGCGGCGGCCGCCACGACCGGCTTCGTGACCGACGACAGGCGGAACAGCGCATCGTCCCGCATCGGCGTGCCGGCTTCCCGATCGGCGAGGCCGACGGCACGCGCATAACGCAGCTCGCCGTGCTGCGCGACCAGCACGACCGCGCCGACCATGCGCGCGTCGGCAAGCGCGCGATCCAGCGCGTCGTCGAGCCGGTGGCGCAGCGCGGCGTCCGGTTCCACGCGCAAGGCGGTGACAGGCAGGGATGACATGACTTGACCTCTCGACAATGAACGAGCGCTCATCGTAGGGAGCCGACGCAAGAAGAAAAACCGGGGTAGAGTTCCGGACAATCCGGACGCTGGCGTCCGCAATCGGGAACTCGCATGGAAAACCTCGGTGGCTTCGTCGTGTTCGTTCAGGTCGCGGAAACGCGCAGTTTCGTCGCGGCCGGACGTGCGCTCGGGCTATCGGCTTCGGCGATCGGCAAACGCATCGCGCGGCTCGAGGCGCGGCTGAAGGTGCGGCTCTTTCACCGCAGCACGCGCAGCATCACGTTGACCGCCGAAGGCACGCGCTTTCTCGAACGGTGCCGGCGCGTGATCGCCGAGCTCGACGCGGCAGAGCAGGAACTGACGCACAGTGCCGAAGCGCCACGCGGGCGCTTGCGCGTGAGCCTTCCGACGATCGGCACGCTGCTGCTGCCGGTGCTCGCCGATTTCATGGCCGCGTATCCGGAGATCGAGCTCGACATCGATTTCAGCGACCGGCTCGTCGACGTCGTCGACGAAGGGTTCGACGCGGTGCTGCGCACCGGCCAGCCCTCGGATTCCCGGCTGTCGTCGCGGCTGCTCGGCCACTTCCGCCAGCACCTCGTCGCGTCCCCCGGTTATCTCGACCGGCACGGCACGCCGCGCACGCCGGCCGATCTCGCGCAGCACCGCTGCCTGCACTACCGTTTCCCGACCAGCGGCAAGCTCGAGACCTGGCCGCTGCGCGTGCCGCGCGCGGGCATGCCGCCCGAAGTGCCGGTCGCGATGGTCAGCAACAGTGCGGAAGCGCGCCTGTGCTTCGCGCTGCGCGGGCTCGGCATCGCGTGCCTGCCCATCTTCTTCGTGCGCGAGGCGCTCGCGGACGGCACGCTGCGCGCGGTGCTCGACGAACACGTCGCGAGCTGCACGCCGGTCTACGTGCTGTGGCCGTCGGGCCGCCACCCGACGCCGAAGCTGCGTGCGTTCGTCGATTACATGGCCGCGCACCTGCCGCTGTGACCGCAGCCGGCCGTCATGCGGCCTTCGCGTGCACGCTCGGCCGGCGGAACGCCTGGCCGTGTTCGTCGAACAGGTGGCAGTGCTCGGCCTGCGCGTGCACGTGGAGCGCCTCGCCGGTGCGGTACGTGTCGAGCGGCGGAATCCGCGCGATCAGCCCGTCCGGCGCGACGGCCGACTCCGCATACAGGTACGCGGCGTCGCCGAGCGATTCCACGGCCATCGTCCGCACGGCCACGCCGGTGGCCGCCGCTTCGACCTTCAGGTGCTCGGGCCGCACGCCGACCGTCACCGCCGCGCCGCGCTGCAGCCCCGCCGCCTCGACCGCGACGCGCTGCGTCTCGCCGCTGTCGAAGCGCACGAGCACGCCGCCGGCATCGACCGAATCGACGGTGCCCGTCAGGAAGTTCATCTTCGGCGAACCGATGAAGCCCGCGACGAACTGGTTCGCCGGCGCGTGGTAAAGCTCGTTCGGCGTGCCGACCTGCTGCACCGCGCCGCCCGACAGCACGACGATCTTGTCCGCGAGCGTCATCGCCTCGACCTGGTCGTGCGTCACGTAGATCATCGTCGTCTTCAGCTCGTCGTGCAGCCGCGCGAACTCCAGCCGCATCTTCACGCGCAGCGCCGCGTCGAGGTTCGACAGCGGTTCGTCGAACAGGAACACCTTCGGCTTGCGCGTGATCGCGCGGCCGATCGCGACACGCTGCCGCTGGCCGCCCGACAGCTGCTTCGGCTTGCGGTCGAGCAGATGGTCGATGTGCAGGATCTTCGCGGCGTTCTTCACGGCCTGGTCGATCTCGGGCTTCTTCGCGCCCGCGAGCTTCAGGCCGAACGCCATGTTGTCGTACAGCGTCATGTGCGGGTACAGCGCATACGACTGGAACACCATCGCGATGCCGCGCTTCGCGCTCGGCACGTCGTTGACCTTCGCGCCGTCGATCAGCAGGTCGCCGCTCGAGATGTCCTCGAGGCCCGCGATCATCCGCATCAGTGTGGATTTTCCGCAGCCGCTCGGGCCGACGAACACGACGAATTCGCCGTCGGCGATGTCGAGGTTCACGTTGCGCAGCACTTCGGTTTCGTCGTAGCGCTTCGCGATGTTGCGCAGGAGCACGCTTGCCATGATCTGTCTCCGTTCGTTCGTGATGCGAGACGCGCCGCGTCGAACGCGGCGCGCAATCGTTCGTGGTTGCTAGTTCGGCAGCACCGCGCCGGTCGCCTGCCAGCGCGCGACGTAGCCGGGCAGTTCGTGCATGTCGTCGAATACGTGGCGCGCGCCGATCCCGCGCAGCGCGTCGATCTGCGCGGCCGACGCATGCCCGCCGCCGACGAAGCCGAGCACGGTCATGCCGGCCGCGGCGGCCGCGGTGATGCCGGTCGCGCTGTCCTCGACCACGAGGCACTGGGCAGGCACGACGCCGAGCGTACGCGCGGCGGCGAGATACACGTCCGGCGCGGGCTTCGGCCGTGCGACGGCATCCGCGCAGAACAGCCGGTCGCCGAAGAAGCGCGCGAGGCCCGTGCGCGCCAGTGCCGCCTCGACGTACGCGCGGTAGCTGTTGCTCGCGCAGGCCGTCGTCAACTGAATCGCGCCCAGCGCCGCATCGATGCCGTCGACCATCGGCGCGTTGACGGCCGCCGCCTCGACCGCGCGGCGGATCGCGTCGACATCGCCGGCCGACAGCGTGCGCCCGACGGCGTCGCCCGCGCCGGCCAGCACGCGCTCGATGCGCAGCCCGAGCAACGGCATCACGGCGGGCCGCGCATCGACGCCCGGCCAGCGCGCGTCGAGCTCGCGCACGATCACGTCGGCCGCCACGGCCTCGCTGTCGATCAGTACACCGTCGCAATCGCAGATCAGGACGTTCGCGGTCATTTGACGGCTCCGAACGTGAGCCCGCGCACGAGCTGCTTCTGCGACAGCCAGCCGACGATCAGGATCGGCGCGACCGCCAGCAGCGACGCGGCGGACAGCTTCGCCCAGAACAGCCCTTCGGGGCTCGAGTACGACGCGATGAACACGGTGAGCGGCGCGGCGTTCGAGCTCGACAGGTTGATGCTCCAGAACGCTTCGTTCCACGACAGGATCACGAGCAGCAGCGCGGTGGACGCGAGCCCCGGCAGTGCCATCGGCATCAGCAGGTAGACGATCTCCTGCCACGTCGACGCGCCGTCGATGCGCCCGGCTTCGAGGATGTCCTTCGGGATCTCGTTGAAGTACGTGAACGTCATCCACACCGCGATCGGCAGGTTGATCAGCGTGTAGACGATCACGAGGCCCGACACGGTATCGAGCAGCCCCGCGTTTTTCCACAGCAGGTAGATCGGCACGAGCACGCCGACCGACGGCATCATCTTCGTCGACAGCATCCACAACAGCACTTTCTGCGTGCGGTGGTTCGGGAAGAACGCCATCGCGTACGCGGCCGGCACCGCGAACAGCAGCGAGATCACCGTGACGCCGGCCGAGATCAGCACCGAATTCCATGCGAACGAAAAGTAGTTGCTGCGCGCGAATACCTCGCGGAAGCTGTCGAGCGTCGGCATGAAGAACAGCGTCGACGCATACGCCTGCTGCTCGGTCTTGAATGCGGTGATCGCCATCCAGAAGATCGGGAAGAACAGCAGGAGCGCGATCAGCCACGCGAGCGTGCCGGGCAGCGCACGCCGCACGAGGTCGAACACGGCCGGCACGCGCCGGCCTTCGAAGGTCAGGTCGCTCATTTCTCGTACTCCCCCTTCAGGTTGCGCGCGAGCATCCGCACCAGGAAGAACGACACGACGTTCGCGACCACGACGGCGATGATGCCGCCCGCGGACGCGAGGCCGACGTCGAACTGCTGCAGGCCGAGCGCGTAGATCAGGTACGACAGGTTGGTCGTCGCGTCGCCGGGGCCGCCGCCGGTCGTCGTGTAGATCTCCGCGAAGATCGACAGCAGGAAGATCGTCTCCATCATCACGACCACGGCGATCGCGCGCTTCAGGTGCGGCAGCGTGATGTAGAAGAACATCGCGATCGGGCCCGCGCCGTCGATGCGCGCGGCCTCCTTCTGCTCCTGGTCGAGCGACTGGATCGCGGTGAACAGGATCAGGAACGCGAACGGCAGCCACTGCCACGCGACGATGATGATCACCGCGGTGAGCGGGTAATCGGCGAACCAGTCGATCGGCGTCATCCCGAGCGCGCGCATCGCGTTCGCGACGAGCCCGTACACCGGGTGCAGGATCATGTTCTTCCAGATCAGCGCGGACACCGTCGGCATCACGAAGAACGGCGCGATCGCGAACAGGCGCGCGACGCCCTGCCCGTAGAACTTGCGGTCGAACAGCACGGCCATCAGCACGCCGCCGACCACCGTGATCGCGAGCACCGCGCCGATCAGCACGAGCGTGTGCCAGATCGCGGGCAGGAACGACGGATCGGTCGCGAGGAAGCGGTAGTTGTCGAGCCCGGCGAAACCTTTCACGTCCGGGTTCAGCAGGTTGTAGCGCGAGAACGAATACCAGATCGTCATCGCGAGCGGGATCGACATCCACAGCAGCAGCACCGCGACGGAAGGCGAGACGAGCCAGCTCGCGCCGCCGCGCGCGCGGCGCGGCGCGCCGGGCGGCGACGACGCGTCGCCGACCGACGGCGCATGAGCATGGCTCAGGGGAAGACGCAGGTGACGCATGATCGGAGTCCCTCCGGTTGATGCGCGGGCGCGAACGGCGTGCCCGCCTGTCAGCTTCGCCGGCCCGCGCCGTGTGCCACGGCGCACGACACGGGCCGCGCGACGGCTTGCGCGTTACTTCTTGTAGCCGGCCTGCCGCACCGCGCGGTCGGCGGCGGCCTGCCCGGCGGCGAGCGCCTGGTCGACCGACATCTGGCCCGCGACCGCGCCCGCGATCGACTGGCCGACCACCGTGCCGAACGACTGGAATTCAGGAATCCCGACGTACTGCACGCCCGTGTACGGCACCTTCTTCAGCGACGGATCGTTCGGGTCGGCCGTCTCGATCGCCTTCAGCACGAAGTCCGAGAACGGCGCGGCGGCCTTGTACTCGGGGCGCTGATACGTCGACGTGCGCGTGCCCGGCGGCACCGACGCCCAGCCTTCGTCCTTGCCGACCATCTCGATGTACTGCTTCGACGTCGCCCATGCGATGAACTTGCGCGCGGCGTCCTGCTGCTTCGACGTCTTCGGCACCGCCAGCGCCCACGCCCACAGCCAGTGCGAGCCCTTCGGCGTGGCGGCGACCGGCGCGGCCGCGAAGCCGATCCTGTCGGCTACCTGCGACTGCTGCTTGTTGTAGAGCATCCCGGCCGCGACCGTCGCGTCGATCCACATCGCGCACTTGCCCGACGCGGTGAGCGTCAGGTTCTCGTTGAAGCCGTTCGAGCTCGCTCCCGGCGGGCCGTCCTTCTTCAGCAGGTTCACGTAGAACGTGATCGCCTTCTTCCATTCGGGCGACGTCAGCTGCGCATTCCAGTTCTCGTCGAACCAGCGCCCGCCGAACGTGTTCACGACCGTCGACACGTACGCCATGTTCTCGCCCCACCCGGCCTTGCCGCGCAGGCAGATCCCGTAGGTCCCCTTCGCCTTGTCGGTGAGCTTGTCCGCGAACTCGGCGATCTGGTCGTAGGTCGGCTGGTCGGGCATCTTCAGCCCCTTCGCCGCGAACAGGTCCTTGCGGTAGAACGTCATCGAGCTCTCGACGTAGAACGGCAGCGCGTACAGCTGGCCGTTGTACGACAGGCTGTCGCGCGCGGTCTTCACGATGTCGTTCAGGTCGTAGTCGGCGGGCAGGCCCGTGATCGGCGCGAGCCAGCCGCGTTTGCCCCACTGCGGCGTCTCGTAGGTGCCGATCGCCATCACGTCGAACTGGCCGCTGCCGGTCGTGATGTCGGTCGTCGCGCGCTGGCGCAGCACGTTTTCCTCGAGGATCACCCAGTTCAGCTTGATGTCCGGGTTCGCCTTCTCGAACGCCGGCGACAGCTTCTTCAGCTCGATCATGTCGGGATTGTTCAGCGTCGCGATCGTCAGCGTGCCGGCGGACGCGGCGCAGGCCGCCGTCGCGAGCGCGGCTCCGGCGAAGCAGCGTGCGGCGGCGTCGAGCATCTTTCGTTGCATGGCATGTCTCCTGTGTTTGTTAGGGTCTGCGTTTCCTTCGCGGCCCGTCACGCCGGCCGCTGCATTCCGCACGCGCGCGCATAGTGCGCGATCACGTCGCGTATCCGGTGGCGCACCCACGCGCGCGGCTCCTTCGCGAGCCCGCCCGTGCGGCACGCCGCGTAGACATCCGGCAGCCACTGCGCGACGAGCGTCTCCGGCACCGGCTGCCGCGCGAGGTTGTCGAACAGTTGCTCGACCGCGGCCGCGACGGCCGGCTGCAGCCAGTAGTAGCGAATCCGGTCGCTGTAGCTGAACTGGCGCGCGAGCCGCTGCTCGGTTTCGTCGCCGCGGTAGTACGGCGCCCAGTGCTCGGGCTGCGCGCGCATCGCGGCGTCGACCACGTCGCGCAACCGCGAGCGCTGCCCGGCGTCGCCGGTCAGCGCGTCCTCGATGAAGGTCAGCGCGAACAACGCCTCGCGCAGCGCGAACGTCAGTGCGGGGCCGACCTTCAGCACCGCGAAGTGGTCCCGCACGAGCGCGGCGAGGGCGCCCTCGGTCTGGTAATCGGTCGAATGCGCCTCGAACACGAGGCGCGGTGTCTGCAGGATACTCGCGCCGAGTGCCGCCGCCTTCGCGCTGTCGTAGTCGAGCACGTGGCGATCGTCGAAATCGACGCCCGGCTGCGCGACGATCGCGACGACGCGTGCCCACGCGTCGTCGAGCCCGGCCGCCGCAAACGCGGCGCGGTGCGCATCGAGCGTCGCCGCGATGCTGTCGCTGCGCGTGACCGCGATCTGCGCGATCGCCGCATCGCCGTCGTGGCCGTTGTTGCCGCTGACTTCACCACCCGGCGTCGGCACCTCGGTGCCGATCACGTAGACGGGCGCGATGCCGGTGCGCGCCGCCGCGTCTTCCGCCACGCGGCACAGTTCGGCCGCGCGCGCGGCGATCGTGCGATCGTCGAGCCGCACCGGATCGTCCGCGCACGCCATGCTCGCATCGAGATGGATCTTTTCGAAGCCGGCTTCCACATAGGCGGCGACCATCGCGCCCGCCTCGCGCATCGCATCGGCCGCGCGTCGGTGCCGCCACGGGTTCGGCCCAAGATGGTCGCCGCCGAGCACGAGCGCCGACGGCGCCAGCCCGCAACGCCGGGCGATCGCGTCGACGTCGCGGCGGAAATCGGCGGGCGTCATGCCCGTGTAGCCGCCGAGATGGTTCACCTGGTTGCAGGTCGCCTCGATCAGGAGCGGCGAGCCATCCGCGCGCGCCGCTTCGCACGCGGCCTCCAGCACGAGCCGGTGCGCACTGCAGATCGAATAGATGCCGCGCTGCGCGTCGGCGCGGTTCGCATCGAAGATCATCCGCAGCACTGCGTCCGCATGGGCGGTGCGCGGACGTTCGGCGAAGGTCGTCAGGCCGGACATGCGATACCTCGTTCGGTCAGGAAGCGGTCGATCTCGGCCGCGCTGCTGTTGCCTTCCATCGGGCCGCGCCGCGTGACCGCGATCGCGCCGGCCGCGTTCGCGCGGCGCAATGCGGCATCGATCGGCACGCCCGCGACGAAGCTCGCCACGAGCGTGCCGCCGAAGCAGTCGCCGGCGCCGGTCGGATCGATTTCGTCGACCTGAAAGGCCGGTGCTTCGACGCGGTTGGCGCGGTCAAATGCAACGCTGCCGTGCGCGCCGCGTTTCAGCACGACACGCTCGAGCAGCGGATGGGTCGCGAGCAGGCCCGCGATCGCACGCTCGGCCGGCTGCGGCCCGCAGAAGAACGGCAAATCGGCCTCGCTCGGCATGAACAGGTGGCACGCGGCGAGCATCGTCTCGAGCGCCGCGCGCATCGGTCGAAAGCCCAGCATCTCGGGGCGCACGTTCGGATCGAACGACACCTTCGCGCCGGCGCGTGCGGCCTCGATCACGCCGCGCTGCACGGCCGCGATCGCCGATTCGCTCGTCAGCGACGAGCCCATCACGTGGAAATAGCGGCAGCCGTCGAACATCGCGGTATCGACATCGGACGCCTCGACGCACGCGGCCGCACTGGTGGACAGACTGTAGACGAAGCTGCGCGAGCCGTCGTCGCGATACGCGACGAACGCGGTGCCGGTCGGACGCGCGACGCGGCGGATGCGCGCGACGTCGACACCGTCGCGCTCGAGCCGGGCGACGATCGCATCGCCGAACGCATCGCGGCCGACGCAGCCCGCATACGCGACGCGCGCGCCGAGCCGTGCGGCCTGGTCGGCGAAGATCGCCGGTGCGCCGCTCGGGAACGGCCCGGCGAACAGGCCCGGCGAATCGAAACCCTGGCCGCGCTCGGCGGCGACGAATTCGGCCAGCAGTTCGCCGGCGACGACGATCTCTGCCATCAGGCGTGCCCTCCTCGTTCGACGGCGGCCGCGGTGAGCGGCGCGGCCGCCCTGTCGCAGGCCGGCCGGCAGGTGACGCGTGCGAGCGGCGTCAAGTCAGCTCATCCAGTTGCCGCCGTCGACGTTCAGCGTCTGGGCGGTGACGTAATCGGCGTCGGACGACGCGAGGAACAGCGCGGCGCCCGTCAGGTCGCCCGGCACGCCCATGCGGCCGAGCGGCACGGCTTCGCCCACGAGCCGCTTCTTCTCGCCGAGCGGCCGGTTCTCGTAGCGCGCGAACAGCGCATCGACCTGCTCCCACATCGGCGTGTCGACGACGCCGGGCGCGATACCGTTCACGTTGATCCGGTGCGGCGCGAGCGCGAGCGCGGCCGACTGCGTGTAGCTGATCACCGCGGCCTTGGTCGCGCAGTAGTGCGAAACGAGCGCCTCGCCGCGGCGCCCGGCCTGCGACGACATGTTGACGATCTTGCCGCCGCGCCCCTGCTCGACCATCCGCTGCGCGACGGCCTGCATCAGGAAGAACAGCCCTTTCACGTTGACCGCGAACAGCCGGTCGAACACGTCCCACGATTCGTCGAGGATCGGGCGCATGTCGAACAGCGCCGCGTTGTTGAACAGGATGTCGATGCCACCGAAGCGCTCGACCGCCGTGGCGACGATGCGCTCGATGTCGTCGCGGCGCGTGACGTCCGCGGTGACGGCCACCGCGCGGCCGGGATTCGCCTCGATGAGCCGCGCGAGCGAGCCGCTGGCAGGCTTCAGGTCGACGAGTACGCAACGCGCGCCCTCGTCCAGATAGCGTTGCGCGACCGCCTCGCCGATGCCGCTTGCGGCGCCCGTCAGGACCGCAACCTTGTCTTCCAGTCTCACTGGCTGTCTCCGGTTCGTTCTGCTTTACGACGGCCGCGATATGAACTAACGCTCGCCAACCGATCAATTGCTCTGTTGTTGATCGAATGATCGGATACGCGATTCGTGCTGTCAAGGCAACACGACGGCTTTCTATGATGCGCTGCGGCACAACGGCGCACCGCGGCGGCCCGCCACGCTCGCCCGGCAAGGCGCGGCGCGCGCGGTGCGGCGCGGTCGGATCGGCGATGAAGGGGACGGAGCGAGAGCGAAAAGGGGAATTCGCGCTGCACGGCGCGGCGATACGTTATATCATCGCCATACTTTGTTTCACGCCCAGCTTCACGCCATGGCTACCTCATCGTCCATTGACGCCCGGCTGTCCCGGGCCGACGCATTCGCCGCCGAGCACGGGCTCGCGTGGACGCCGCTGCGCCGCCAGGTCTACGAACGCGTGCTGGCCGCGCAGCGCCCGATCGGCGCGTACGACCTGCTCGCCGAGCTCGAGCCGCAGCGCGGCCGCGTGCCGCCCACGACCGTCTACCGCGCGCTGGATTTCCTCGTCGAGCACGGCTTCATCCACCGGATCGAATCGAAGAACGCGTTCTTCGCGTGCTGCGAGATCGGCGTCCCGCACGAAGGCCAGTTCCTGATCTGCGATTCGTGCGGCGACACCGTCGAGATTCCCGGCGGCGACCTCGCGAAGCAGTTGTCCGCGAGCGAGCCCGCGCACGGTTTCGAAGTCCACCATCAGGTCGTAGAGCTGAGCGGCCTGTGCGGACACTGCAAGCGCAAGCCCGCGCAACGCTGACGCGTATCGGGCGGCACACGCGCCGCCCCTTCCAACGAGGAGTTCCATGCCCATTGCCCTGAAGCGCGCGCCGCGGCGCGCCCTGACGCCTGTCCGCTGGCTCGCCGCCGCCGTCTCCACGGCCGCCGCGCTGTCGCTCGCGGCGCCTGCGTTCGCGCAGGCCGCGACCGTCAACGTCGTTGCCGCCGAGAACTTCTACGGCGACGTCGCGTCGCAGATCGGCGGCAGCCATGTCGCGGTGACGAGCATCCTCAGCAATCCCGACCAGGATCCGCACCTGTTCGAAGCGAGCCCGAAGACGGCCCGCGCGCTCCAGCACGCGCAGGTCGTGATCTACAACGGCGCCAACTACGATCCGTGGATGAGCAAGCTGCTCGGCGCGTCGAAGCAGGCGAAGCGCGCGACGATCGTCGTCGCCGACCTGGTCGGCAAGAAGGCCGGCGACAATCCGCACCTGTGGTACGACCCGGCGACGATGCCGGCCGCCGCACGCGCGATCGCGGCCGAACTCGGCCGCGCCGATCCCGCGAACAAGGCCGAATACGATGCGAACCTGCAGAAGTTCGTCGCGTCGCTGAAGCCCGTCGACGACAAGGTCGCCGCGCTGCGCGCGCAGTACAAGGGCGTGCCGGTGACGGCCACCGAGCCGGTGTTCGGCTACCTGTCCGACGCGATCGGCCTCGACATGCGCAACCAGCGCTTCCAGCTCGCGACGATGAACGACACCGAAGCCAGCGCGCAGGACGTCGCCGCGTTCGAGAATGACCTGCGCAAGAAGCAGGTACGCGCGCTGATCTACAACAGCCAGGCCGAAGAACCGATGACCAAGCGCATGCTGAAGATCGCACGCGACGGCGGCGTGCCGACCGTCAGCGTCACCGAGACGCAGCCGGCCGGCAAGACTTTCCAGCAATGGATGGCCGGCCAGCTCGACGCGCTCTCGGCCGCGCTCGCCGCCGGCAAGAAATAAACGACCGTAACGCCATGACCGCCACTCCCCACGCACTCGCCGTCGATCGCGTCACGCTCGAACTGGGCGGACGCACGATCCTGCGCGACGTCAGCTTCGCGATCGAACCCGGCGAATTCGTCGGCGTACTCGGGCCGAACGGCGCGGGCAAGACGACGCTGATGCGCGCGGTGCTCGGCCTCGTGCCCGTGTCGGCCGGCACGCTGTCCGTCGGCGGCGTGCCGGTCGCACGCGGCAACCCGTCGATCGGCTACATGCCGCAGATTCGCAGCGGCCTCGCGAACCGCCGGATGCGCGGCTACGACTTCGTCGCGATGGCCGCCGACGGCCACCGCTGGGGGCTGCCGCACACGAACGCGGCGACGCGCCGCGACGTCGACCGCGTGCTCGATCTCGTCGGCGGCCCGGCGCTTGCCCGCCGGCCGCTGTCGGAACTGTCCGGCGGCGAGCGGCAGCGCCTGCTGCTCGCGCAATGCCTGCTCGGCAGCCCGAAGCTGCTGCTGCTCGACGAGCCGCTGATCAGCCTCGACCCGAACCACCAGCGCGGCGTCGTCGAGCTCGTGCGCAACGTGCAGCGCGAGCTCGGCATCACCGTGCTGTTCTCCGCGCACGAACTGAATCCGTTGCTGAACGCGCTCGACCGTGTGCTGTATCTCGGCAACGGCGTCGCGGCGCTCGGCACCGTCGACGAGGTGATCACGAAGCCTGTACTGTCGCGGCTCTACGGATCGCCGATCGACGTGATGCGCGTGAACGGCAAGATCTTCGTGATGTCGGGCGACGTCGAGATCGAGAAGCACGACCACGAACACGAGGACGACGACGGCCACTCGCACGGCGGTGGCGGCGGCCACGGCCATCACCACCACGGACACGCTCATCCCGGGCACTCGCACGATGTTTGAATACGACTTCATGATCAACGCCTTCGCGGCGTCGGGGATCGTCGCGGTGCTCGCGGGCATCGTCGGCTACTTCCTGGTGCTGCGCGGGCAGACCTTCGCCGGCCATGCGCTGTCGCACGTCGGCTTCACCGGCGCGACGGGTGCGGTGCTGCTCGGCATCTCGCCGATCTGGGGGATGGTCGGTTTCACGCTCGCGGCCGGGATCGGGATGGGCGCGCTCGGCGAAAAGCTCGCGGGCCGCGACGTCGCGATCGGTGTGATCCTGTCAGGCGCGCTGGGTTTCGGCCTGCTGTTCCTGCATTTCTACACGTCGTTCGCGACGCAGGTCACCGCGCTGCTGTTCGGCAACGTGCTCGCGGTGAGCCACGACACGCTCGCGGTGCTCGCCGGCATCGGCGCCGTGAGCCTGCTCGCGCTCGCGCTGATCGCGCGGCCGCTGCTGTTCGCGTCGCTGCAGCCCGAACTGGCCGAAGCCAAGGGCGTGTCGCTGCGCACGGTGTCGATGCTGTTCCTCGCGGTGTGCGCGCTCGCCGTGGCCGCGGCCACGCAGATCGTCGGCGTGCTGCTGGTGTTCACGCTGCTGGTCGGGCCGGCTGCCGCCGCGCAGAACGTGACGACGCGGCTGTCGACCGGCGTGCTGCTCGCCGCGCTGTTTGCGTTGTTCGAGGCGTGGCTCGGCATCGTGCTCGCGTATCACACCGACTGGCCGACGAGTTTCTGGATCACCGCGCTGTCGGCGCTCGTGTACGGCGCAAGCCTGTTGCGGCGCCACTGATCGACGCGAGGCGGGACGACGCCTGGCGGATCGCCGCCTGGCGGATCGCCGCCCGACGGATCGCCGCCCGACGAAAATAAAAAACGCCGGCGTGCCCGAGGGCAACGCCGGCGTTTTTTATGCGCCCGCGATCGCGCGGCGCGCCGTGTGCGTTATGTGCGCCCCTTCCCGCTCATCGCGCGAGCACGCGCGCGTGATGCGCGATGTGATCGGCGATGAACGTCGAGATGAAGTAGTACCCGTGGTCGTAGCCCGGATGGCGGCGCAGCGTCAGCGGCTGGCCGGCCTTCGCGCACGCGGCCTCGAACACGTCGGGGTTGAGCTGGTTCGCGAGGAACTGATCCGCGAGGCCCTGATCGACGAGGATGCCGTCCGCGAACTTCGGCGCATCGGCGCGCGCGACGAGTTCGCTCGCGTCGTGTGCCTTCCAGGCGTCGCGATCGGCGCCGAGGTAGCCCGAGAACGCCTTCTCGCCCCACGGGCAGCGTGTCGGCGCGGCGATCGGCGCGAACGCCGATACCGACCGGTACAGCCCGGGATGACGCAGCGCAAGCGTCAGCGCGCCGTGCCCGCCCATCGAGTGACCGAAGATCCCGAGCCGCGCGCCGTCGATCGGCAGTTCGGCCGTGACGAGTTCGCGCAGCTCGCCCGTCACGTACGACTCCATCCGGTAATGCGCGGACCACGGCGCTTCGGTCGCGTCGACATAGAAGCCCGCGCCGACGCCGAAGTCCCACGCGTCGGTCTCGCCCGGCACGCCCGCGCCGCGCGGGCTCGTGTCCGGCATCACGAGCGCGATGCCGTGCTGCGCCGCGTATTGCTGCGCGCCGGCCTTGATCGCGAACGTCTCGTCGGTGCACGTGAGCCCCGCGAGATAGAACAGCGCCGGCACGCGGCCGTGCGCGGCCTGCGGCGGCAGGTACACCGAGAATTTCATCGGCAGGCCGATGGCCGCCGAATCGTGACGGTAGAAACACTGCTCGCCGCCGTGGCACGCATGCGAGGAAACGAGTTCGAGCATCGCGGTGCGCTCCCGGTCAGTACAGCACGACCGAACGGATCGACTCGCCGGCCTTCATCAGGTCGAAGCCTTCGTTGATCCGCTCGAGCGGCAGCGTATGCGTGATCAGGTCGTCGATGTTGATCTTGCCTTCCATGTACCAGTCGACGATCTTCGGCACGTCGGTGCGGCCGCGCGCGCCGCCGAACGCCGAGCCCTTCCACTCGCGGCCCGTCACCAGCTGGAACGGACGCGTGCTGATTTCCTCGCCCGCCGCGGCCACGCCGATGATGAACGACTGGCCCCAGCCCTTGTGCGTGCACTCGAGCGCCTGGCGCATCAGCTTCACGTTGCCGACGCATTCGAACGAGTAATCCGCGCCGCCGTCGGTCAGCTGCACGATGTGGTCGACCACGTTCTCGACTTCGTTCGGGTTGATGAAGTGCGTCATCCCGAACTTCTTCGCGAGCTCGACGCGCTTCGGGTTGATGTCGACGCCGATGATCTTGTCCGCGCCGACCATCTTCGCGCCCTGGATCACGTTCAGGCCGATCCCGCCGAGCCCGAACACGACGACGTTCGCGCCGGCCTCGACCTTCGCCGAGTACACGACCGCGCCGACGCCCGTCGTCACGCCGCAGCCGATGTAGCAGATCTTGTCGAACGGCGCGTCCTCGCGCACCTTCGCCACGGCGATCTCCGGCACGACGATGTAGTTCGAGAACGTCGACGTGCCCATGTAGTGGAACAGCGGCTTGCCGTCGAGCGAGAAGCGCGACGTCGCGTCCGGCATCAGGCCCTTGCCCTGCGTCGCGCGGATCTTCTGGCACAGGTTGGTCTTGCGCGACAGGCAGAACTTGCACTCGCGGCATTCGGGCGTGTAGAGCGGAATCACGTGGTCGCCCTTGCGCACGGTGCCGACGCCGGGGCCGACGTCGACCACCACGCCCGCGCCTTCATGGCCGAGGATCGCCGGGAAGATCCCTTCCGGATCGGCGCCCGACAGCGTGTAGTAGTCGGTGTGGCAGATGCCCGTCGCCTTCACCTCGATCAGCACTTCGCCTGCGCGCGGCCCTTCGAGATCGACTTCCTCGATCGTCAGCGGTGCGCCCGCCTTCCATGCAATCGCGGCTTTCGTCTTCATCGTGTGACTCCTGTCTGTGTGTGAGGTCGGCCCGGGTTCGCGCGTCGGCGCTCATGTCGACCGGCGTGAGCGCGCCAGCACCGACGCCGGCCCAATGCTTCGCACCGGGTTCCATGCAAAGCTGTCGAAACCGTGCCGCGCGGCGTCGCGCGCGGCACGGCGAAAGAATCTCGTGCTCGCCATGATGGCCGGTTCCGCCGCGCATCGCGTGCGGGAAACGGCCGCCGGCTTGCCACGATGCGTCATCGCTGACGCAAAAGAACAAGTGCCCGATTTTAAGCGCCCGTCGTGAACCATGCATCCGTCCGGGCATACAGGTCGATGAAGCGCGCATGGCGCGCGGCCAGCGAGCGATCGTCACGCGGCTCGGCAACCGGCGACGCGGCCGGCGCCAGCGCGTGCAGCGCGTCTTCCCGCCAGTGCCCGATCGCGACTCCCGCCAGCAGCGCGGCGCCGCGCGTCGCGGCGTTCGGGCAGTCGATCGCGTGAAGCGACGCGCCCAGCGAGTCGGCAAGCAGCTGGCGCCAGCGCGGATCGACCGAGCCGCCGCCCGCGAGACGCAGCGTCGTCACCGGGTCGCCGCGGTCGGTGTCGCGGATCGCATCGAGCCCGGCGCGCAACGCGAACGCGACGCCTTCGAACGCGGCGCGCATCATCGCGCCGCGCGTGTCGCCGAGCCCGAGGCCGAGCCAGCCGCCGCGCGCGTCGGGGTTCATCCACGGCGAACGTTCGCCCGTCAGGTAAGGCAGGAAGCACAGGCGTTCCGACGCAGCCTGCGCGAACGCATCGTCGTACGCATCGGCCCACTGCGCGTAGCCGAGCCAGCCGCGCACGGCTTCGAGCGCGAGCCCGACGTTCTGCATCGCGGCCATCGTGTAATAACCGCCGCCGGCCGCCGCGCGATAGCGATGCAGCCCGCGTCGGGCGGGCGGCAGCGCATCCGCGAGCACGACGATCTGGCCGCCGCTGCCCGTCGTCAGCAGCGCATCACCGGCGGCGGCGAGCCCGCTGCCGAGGGCCGCGCATGCGGTGTCGGCCGCGCCCGTCGCCAGCGGCACGCCGGCGGGCAGCCCGAGTGCCGTCGCCGCCGGTGCGCCGAGCGTGCCGCAGCGCGCGGTCGACGGCTGCACCGATGCGAACCGGTCGGCCGGCAGGCCGAGTGCGTCGATCAATGCGAGATCCCATGCGCCGTCGGGCGTCGCGAGCGCGGTCGCGCACGCGTCGCTCGGATCGGCCGCGACGTCGCCGCCCAGCGCGATGCGCAACCAGTCCTTCGGCTGCACGGCCCAGCGCGCGGCGCGCAGTGCATCGGGTTCGTGAGCGGCCAGCCAGCGCAACAGCGGGCCGGCCATCCCCGGCGCGACGGGGTTCGGGGCGACGGGCACTCCGGCGAGGGGCGATCCCGTGACGGGCCAGCCGGCCTCATCCGCTTCGCGCACCGCCCGCGTGTCGGGCCACAGCAGCGCGGGCCGCACCGGCTGCCCGGCCGCGTCGATCAGCACCACGCCGTGCATCTGCCCCGAGAACCCGATCGCCACCACCTGCGCACGCTCGCCGGCCGGCAACCGCGCGGCCGCGCGCACCAGCGCCTGCCACCACGTGTCGGGGGCGATCTCTGCCCAGCCGGGCTGCGGCGACGACAGCGCATAGGGTTCGCTCGCAACCGCACGCTCGACGCCGTCGGCATCGAGCGTGACGAGTTTGACGGAGCCGGTGCCGAGGTCGATTCCGAGCAGGCGCATGACGTGAGGGCGAATTCGAATGAACGGATGTCGATGATAACGGGATCGCGATGCGCGCCCCGTCTTTTGCCGCCGCCGCGCCGGCCGAAATCGCCATGGCCTGCCGGGTTTCACCCGGCTGCACGTTGGCGGTGAAAGCGTCCGCTCGCGGGTTAACCCGGCACGATTTTCCCCAGGCACTTTTTGCCGCTATGCGTCCTGCCCGATACACACCATAAAGCGGCCGATATTTGACATGGGGGCCAGCGCTATTTTGAAGGGCTATAAAACCGGGAACCCTCACTCCTGCGGCAGTTTCCCGATGATCGACACCCTGTTTCATGCCGAAATGGCATATCGAACCAGCAAAGAGCGGAATAGTACCCAGTGCTCTTGTTGCGTGGATTCATTCCGCATAACTTCGTATCACCCCGAAAACAAGATCATGGAGTGAGACAGATGCAATCGAACACGGTCCATCCGTGCGATGAGGTGCTGCCGACCGGCAAGCTGGTAACGCTTGGCCTGCAACACGTCCTCGTCATGTACGCCGGCGCTGTTGCCGTGCCGCTTATCGTTGGCGCCGCACTCAAGCTGCCGAAAGACCAGATCGCGTTCCTGATCAGCGCCGATCTGTTTTCGTGCGGTATCGCCACGCTGATCCAGACGCTGGGCCTGTGGATCTTCGGGATCCGCCTGCCCGTCATCATGGGCTGCACGTTCGCGGCAGTCGGCCCGATGATCGCGATCGGCACGAACCCCGGCCTCGGCATTCTCGACATCTTCGGCTCGACGATCGCGGCCGGCATCATCGGCATCGTGCTCGCGCCGATGATCGGCAAGCTGTTGCGGTTCTTCCCGCCCGTGGTGGTCGGCACCGTGATCGCGGTGATCGGGCTGTCGCTGATGGAAGTCGGCATCAACTGGGCGGCCGGCGGCGTCGGCAACCCCGAGTACGGCAGCCCCGTCTATCTCGGCCTGTCGCTGCTCGTGCTGACGCTGATCCTGCTGATCAACAAGTTCGGCCGCGGCTTCATCGCGAACATCTCGGTGCTGCTCGGCATCGTCGCCGGCTTCGCGATCGCGTTCGCGATCGGCCGCGTGAATACCGACGGCGTCGCGCACGCACCGTGGGTCGGCATCGTGATGCCGTTCCACTTCGGCATGCCGCACTTCGACCCGCTGTCGATCGTGACGATGGTCACGGTGATGTTCGTCACGTTCATCGAATCGACCGGCATGTTCCTCGCGGTCGGCGACATGGTCGATCGCCCGGTCAACCAGGAGCGCCTCGTGCGCGGCCTGCGCGTCGACGGCCTCGGCACGCTGATCGGCGGCATCTTCAACTCGTTTCCGCATACGTCGTTCTCGCAGAACGTCGGCCTGATCGGCGTGACGGGCGTGAAAAGCCGGTTCGTGTGTGCGACGGGCGGCGTGATTCTCGTGCTGCTCGGCCTGTTCCCGAAGATGGCGCAGGTGGTCGCATCGGTGCCGCCGTTCGTGCTCGGCGGTGCGGGCATCGTGATGTTCGGGATGGTGGCCGCGAACGGCATCAAGGTGCTGTCGAAGGTCGACTTCGTGAACAACTCGCACAACCTGTTCATCGTCGCCGTGAGCGTCGGCATGGGTCTCGTGCCGGTCGTGTCGCCGCACTTCTTCTCGAAGCTGCCGCCCGCGCTCGCCCCGATCCTGCACAGCGGCATCCTGCTGGCGTCGGCATCGGCCGTGATCCTGAACATCGTGTTCAACGGCGTGAAAGGCGAGAAGGATGCGCGCTGCGAGATCCGCCGCGCCGGACACGACTTCGACGGCCGCCCGGCCGACGTGCATCACTGATCACGACGCGCCGGACGACGGCGCGAAGCGGTAACGGAAAACGCCACGGCATGCCGTGGCGTTTTTGCTTGGCGGGGCCGGGCTACGCGGGGTGCCTCGCGCGCTCGGGGGGCCGCCTGCGATGCGATGCGATGCGATGCGGTGCGGTGCGGTGCGGTGCGGTACAGGCTGCCTGGTTGATCGGTTGATCGCGCCTGGATGCGTATCTGCCGTGATCGGCATCAGCGGCATCCGATGCAGTCATCGTCACGCCGACCGTCGTGGTCTCGCACGATTCGGCCGCACAAAAGAAAACGCCACGGATTTTCATCCGTGGCGTTTTCGCTTTTGCATCTCGCCGGTTCGGCAGGCAGAAGCGGTTGCCCGCTCCTGCCCCGCCTTTCACTTACCCGTTCGTCGCCGCTGCCGACGCGGGCGCCGGAGCAGCCGCCTTGTCGTAGTCGACCGGCGCATCCGGCGCGCGCGGCGTCTCGCCGGCCCGCTGGATCCATCCGCCGCCCAATGCACGGTACAGCGTGACCAGGTTCGTCCAGCGCGCCAGTCGTGCGTTGATCAACGTCTGCTGTGCCGAGTACAGGTCCGTCTGCGCGGTCAGCACCGACAGGTAGCTGTCGACACCGTTCTTGTAACGCAGGTCCGACAGGTCGAAACGTCGCTGCTGCGCGTGCTCGTTGCGCTCGAGCGCCGCGATCTGCTGGTCGTACGTGCCGCGTGCGGCAAGACCATCCGCCACTTCGCGGAATGCCGACTGGATCGCCTTCTCGTAGTTCGCGATCTCGATGCGTTTCTGCACGTTCGCGAGGTTCAGGTTCGCGATGTTCTGCCCGCCTTCGAAGATCGGCATCGTGATCTGCGGCGCGAACGACCACGCCGCCGTGCCGGCCTTGAACAGGCCGCCCAGCGTCGGGCTGCCGGTGCCGAACGCGCCCGTCAGCGAGATGCGCGGGAAGAACGCCGCGCGTGCCGCACCGATGTTCGCGTTCGCGGCCAGCAGCGTCTGCTCGGCCTGCATCACGTCCGGACGACGCGTCAGCAGATCCGACGGCAACCCGGCCGGCACGTCCGTCAGCAGGTTCTGCGCGTCGAGCGGCATGCCCGCCGGCAGATCGTCCGGCAGCGGCTCGCCGATCAGTTGCACCAGCATGTTCAGTGCCTGAGCGCGTGCACGCGCCTGCTGCTGCTGGCTCGACAGCGCCTGCTCGACCACCGTCTGCGCCTGACGCAGCTCGAGCTCGGAGCCCGTGCCGTTGTCGAACCGCAGCTTGGTCAGGTCGTACTGCGCCTGAGCGGACTTCAGCGTGTCCTCCGTGACCTTCAGCAGGTCGTCGGTCGACAGCAGCGTCAGGTACTGGTCAGCCACCGAAGACACAAGCGAGATTTCCTGCGCCTGCCGTGCATACGACGTCGACAGGTACTGCGCGAGCGCCTGGTCCTTCAGGCTCTGCACGCGGCCGAACAGGTCGAGCTCCCACGACGCGGACAAACCGACGTTGTAGGCACGCGAGATATACGGCGCGCCCGTCTGCGACAGACCTTGCGGCACGCGCTGGACACTGCCCGTGCCCGTGCCGTCGAGCGTCGGGAACAGGCCC
This sequence comes from Burkholderia sp. COPS, assembly GCF_019425585.1. NCBI lineage: Bacteria > Pseudomonadati > Pseudomonadota > Betaproteobacteria > Burkholderiales > Burkholderiaceae > Burkholderia > Burkholderia sp. COPS. The sequence continues at coordinate 75,619 of NZ_WIXR01000043.1, forward strand.
GCGCGCGTGATCTGGTACTGCGCACGCGCCGCCTCGATGTTCAGCACCGACACGCGCAGGTCGCGGTTGTTCTTCAGCGCGATCTCGATCAGCCGCTGCAGGCGCGGATCGACGAAGAACTCGCGCCAGCCGATGGCGGTCGCTGCCTGGCCGTTCGCGCTGCGCGCGCCGGCCGCACCCGGCTGCGTCGCATAGACGCCGCCGGCCGGGTACGCCTGTGCGACGGGCGCGTCGGGCCGCTTGTAATGCGGCGCCATCGTGCAGCCCGTGGCAAAGAGCGCGACCGCGATTGCAGTCAAAGCGTGTTTTTGCATCATCACTGTCCCTTGTTGCCTTCGTCGCCGTTGCCCGGCTTCTCTTCGTGGTGCGAGTGCTCCTGAGCCAGGCGCAGCGCCTCGTCGACGTCTTCCTTCTCGCCGCTGAAGATCGCGCGGATCTTCACGAAGAACATCGGGATCATGAAGATCGCGAGGAACGTCGCCGTGATCATCCCGCCGATCACGCCCGTACCGATTGCGTGCTGGCTCGCCGAACCCGCGCCGTTGCTGATCGCGAGCGGCATCACGCCGAGAATGAACGCGAGCGACGTCATCAGGATCGGACGCAGCCGCAGGCGCGCCGCTTCCAGCGCGGCCTCGATCGGCCCCATCTTCTCCGTCTGCTGCAGTTCGCGCGCGAACTCCACGATCAGGATCGCGTTCTTCGCGGACAAGCCCACGGTCGTCAGCAGGCCGACCTGGAAGAACACGTCGTTTTCCAGACCGCGCATCGTCGCCGCAAGCAGTGCGCCGATCACGCCGAGCGGCACCACCATGATCACCGAGAACGGGATCGACCAGCTTTCATACAGTGCCGCGAGACACAGGAACACGACGAGGATCGAGATCGCATACAGGATCGGCGCCTGCGAGCCGGACTGGATTTCCTGGAACGACAGGCCGGTCCACGAATAGCCGATACCGACCGGCAGCTTCTTAGCGAGCCCTTCCATCGCGGCCATCGCCTGACCGGTCGACTTGCCCGGTGCGGCCTGACCCTGGATTTCCATCGCCGACACGCCGTTGTAGCGCTCGAGCTTCGGCGAACCGTACGTCCAGTGACCGGTCGCGAACGAGCTGAACGGCACCATCCCGCCCGATCCGTTGCGCACGTACCAGATATTCAGGTCTTCCGGCGTCATCCGGAACGGTGCATCCGCCTGCACGTACACCTTCTTGATCCGGCCGTCGGTATCCAGGAAGTTGTTCACGTACTTCGATGCCCATGCGATCGAGAACGTCTGGTCGATCGCATCCGCCGTCACGCCGAGCGCATTCGCCTTCTCGCGGTCGATGTCGACCTTGTACTGCGGCGTATCGTTCAGGCCGTTCGGGCGCACGCCCTGCAGCGTCGGATCCTTCGAGGCCATCCCGAGCAGCTGGTTACGCGCGGCCATCAGCGCATCGTGGCCGAGACCCGCGTTGTCGGTCAGTTCGAAGTCGAAGCCGGCAGCCGTACCGAGTTCAGGAATCGACGGCGGGTTGAACGGGATCACCACGGCGTCCTTGTAACCCGAGTAGCGCCCGAACATCCGGCCGATCAGCGCCTGCACCTTCTGGTTCGCATGCTGACGCTGCGAGTAGTCCTTCAGGCGAACGAACACGAGACCGGAGTTCTGGCCACGGCCCGCGAAGCTGAAGCCGTTGACCGTGAACGCCGATTCGACGATTTCCTTCTCGTCCTTCAGCAGGTAGTCGGAAATGTTCGCGAGCGTCTTCGCGGTCGTTTCCTGCGTCGAACCCGACGGCGTCTGCACGATCACGAACATCAGGCCCTGGTCTTCATCGGGCAGGAACGACTTCGGCAGGCGCACGAACAGCAGGCCAACCGCGACGATCACGACCAGATAGATGATGAGCCAGCGGCCCGAGCGCTTGATCACGTGGTGCACGCCGACGTGGTACTTGTCGCGGCTGTTGTTGAACGTGCGGTTGAACCAGCCGAAGAAGCCCTTCTTCTCTTCGTGATGCCCTTGCGGGATCGGCTTGAGGATCGTCGCGCACAGTGCCGGCGTCAGAATCAGGGCGACGAGCACCGACAGCACCATCGCCGACACGATCGTCAGCGAGAACTGGCGATAGATTGCACCGACCGAACCGCCCGAGAACGCCACCGGCACGAACACCGCCGACAGCACCAGCGCCACGCCGACGAGTGCGCCGGTGATCTGGCCCATCGCCTTGCGGGTCGCCTCCTTCGGTGACAGGCCCTCTTCGGCCATCACGCGCTCGACGTTCTCCACCACCACGATCGCATCGTCGACCAGCAGGCCGATCGCGAGCACGAGGCCGAACATCGACAGCGTGTTGATCGAGAAGCCCACCATCGACATGATCGCGAACGTGCCGAGCAGCACGACCGGCACCGCGATCGTCGGGATGATCGTCGCCCGCAGGTTCTGCAGGAACAGATACATCACGAGGAACACGAGCACGATACCTTCGAGCAGCGTCTTGACCACTTCCTCGATCGACAGCTTCACGAACGGCGTCGTGTCGTACGGGTACTTCACGACGAGGCCGTGCGGGAAGAACGGTGCCAGTTCGTCGATCTTCGCGCGCACGGCCTTCGCGGTTGCGAGCGCGTTCGCGTTGGTCGCGAGCTGGATACCGAGTGCCGCGGTCGGCTGACCGTTGTACTTCGTGTCGAAGTTGTAGTTTTCGCCGCCGAGGCCGATCTGCGCGACGTCCTTCAGGCGAACCTGCGAGCCGTCCTGGTTGACCTTCAGCAGGATGTTGCCGAACTGCTCGGGCGTCTGCAGCAGCGTCGATTCGGTGATCGTCGCCTGCAGCATCGTGCCCGGCTTCGCCGGCGTGCCGCCGATCTGGCCGCCCGCGATCTGCACGTTCTGCGCGGTGATCGCGGAGCTGACGTCGACCGGCGTGAGGCCGTAGTTCGTCAGGCGGTTCGGGTCGAGCCAGATCCGCATCGCGTACTGCGAGCCGAACAGCGTGACGGTGCCGACGCCGTTCAACCGGCTGATCGGATCCTTCACGTGCGACGCCACGAAGTTCGCGAGGTCGTACTTGTTCATGCTGCCGTCTTCGGAGTTGAAGGCGAGCACCAGCAGGAAGCTGCTGCTCGACTTCGTCACCGAGAGGCCGAGCTGCTGCACGACCTGCGGCAGGATCGGCGTCGCGAGCGACAGCTTGTTCTGCACCTGGACCTGCGCGATGTCGGCGTTGGTACCCGGCGCGAAGGTCAGCGTGATCGTCGCGTTGCCCGAGTCGTCACTGGTCGACGACATGTACAGGAAGTTGTCGAGGCCGCTCATCTGCTGCTCGATCACCTGCGTTACCGTGTCTTCCACCGTCTTCGCGGAAGCGCCCGGGTAGTTCGCGGTGATCTGGATCGATGGCGGTGCGATCGTCGGATACTGCGAGATCGGCAGCGTGAAGATCGCCGCAACCCCGGCCAGCATCAGGATGATGGCGATCACCCACGCGAAGATCGGGCGATCGATAAAAAACTTTGCCATGAAACAGGCTCCCTGTTATTGCGCGCTCGAAGCAGCGGCAGCACTCGCCGGCGCAGCGCCCGATGCGGCAGCACCGGAAGCGGCAGCGGCGCCGGAACCGGCGGCAGCCGGCGCGGCGGACGCGGCAGCCGCACCCGACGCGGCATCGGCCGCCGGTGCGAGCTGCGCGGGAACCGTCTTCACGGTCGCACCCGGGCGCACCTTGTCGACGCCCTGCACGATCACGTGATCACCCGCTTGCAGACCGCCTTCGACCACCCAGTTCGGGCCCTGCATGCCCGTCGTCTTCAGCGGACGCGGCTCGACCTTGTTGCTGGCGTTCACCACCATCGCGATCGCCTGCCCCTTCTGGTCGTGCGTGACGCCGATCTGCGGCACCAGGAACGCGTTCTCGTTCACGCCCTCCTCGATCCGTGCACGCACGAACATGCCCGGCAGCAGCACCTTGCCCGGGTTCGGGAAGACCGCGCGGATCGTCACCGAGCCGGTGGTCTGGTCGACCGTCACGTCCGAGAACTGCAGCTTGCCCGGCTCCGAATAGGTCTTGCCGTCTTCCAGGATCAGCGACACCTTCGCCGCGCCCGGGCCGCTCGTCTTCAGGCGCCCCCCCTCCCCGCCCTGGCCCCCCTTCACCCCCTCGAC
>NZ_WIXR01000044.1:0-54580 GCF_019425585.1 Burkholderia sp. COPS
CGTGCTCTCCGGCACTTCCTCCCACGCGCCGCGCAGGTCGACGAGCGGCTCGGACACGACCATGAATGCGTCGTCGCCGGCTTCGGCGATGCGCGGGTTGTGCGGATACAGCTCATGGAGGTGCTTGAACGACGTGCTGTGGAACAGCGAACGCGACTGCCGTTCGCTCGAGTAACGCACCGCGATGATCCGCTCGCCGTCGGTCGCGCAGATCGTCATGTTGAGCGGTTCGTCCACGCGGTGGCGCGCGGCCGTTTCCTCGACCATGCCGACCATCCGCTCGAGCGCGGGCAGCGGCATCTGCTCGAGGCCGTAGGTCAGTGCGAGGCGGAACATCAGTTCGGAGTCGGTCGAGCCTTCGAGCGTCGGGAACAGCGCGGGATCGACCTTCATCGTCAGGTCGCGGCGCAGCTTGTGGAAGTCGCGGATCAGCCCGTTGTGCGCGAACAGCCAGCGGCCGTGGCGGAACGGGTGGCAGTTGGTTTCCTGCACCGGCGTGTCGGTGGCCGCGCGGATATGCGCGACGAACATCCGCGAGCGGATCGCGCGTGCGGCTTCGCGCAGGTTGCGGTCGTTCCACGCGGGATGCACGGAGCGGTAGCGGAACGGCAGTTCGTCGGGGCGCCCGTACCAGCCGATGCCGAAGCCGTCGCCGTTGGTGGTCGTCGCCCCCAGCTCCGAATGCAGGCTCTGGTCGATCAGCGAATGCTTCGCGCGGAACAGCACGGTTTCCAGATGGATCGGATTACCCGTATAGGCGAGCCAGCGGCACATGGAGCGCTCCTTCACGATGGATCGTTCGCGCATGGTAGCCGACTTCGCAACGCATCCTCGCCCGCGTGCGCCGGGCCAGCCATTCGGGCAGGTACGCAGGCCAATCGTCATACGTCAGTTGCCCGGGTGCGCGGTGCGCAACCGGGCAGACATGCAGCCATGAAACCATGCAGCCGGGCGCCGCCACGCGACGGCAGCGCCGCGGCCGTCAGGTTCAGTCGCCCAGCGCGTCCATCACGCGCGCCGAATAGACGAGCGCCGCACCCGCGTTCAGCGCAATCGCGACGCCGAGCGCTTCCGCCACTTCCTCCTTCGTCGCGCCATGCTTGGCCGCTTCGGCCGTGTGCACGGCGATACAACCGTCGCAGCGTGTCGTGACCGCCACCGCGAGCGCGATCAGCTCGCGCGTCTTTGCGTCGAGATGGCCGGTCTTGGCGCCGGCGCCGGATAGCGCCTTGTAGCCGGCCAGCGTGTCCGGCGACAGCTTGGCGATGTCGCCGATCCGCGTCGAGAGTTCCTTCCGGTATTCGTTCCAGTTCAGCATGATGCGTCCTTTTCGAGTAGAGGTGAGGAAGGCGGCGGGCGCCGCGATCTCGGGCGATGCAGGCTTATTCTGATCGTTCGCGCTGAGGGTTTCGATACGCTAGAGTGTCAATTTTTAGCGCAATCGTCTCATGGATGCCCTGAGTCAACTGCTGTCGCTGGGCCGCAGCCATGTCGAGCTCGACGTGCGTTGCCTGCTCGGCGGGCCGTTCGCGATGCCGCACGACCCGCTGCCGCCGGGCGAGGCGGCGTTTCACCTGGTGCTGGCCGGGACGTGCCGGCTGCATACCGTGGAAGGGCGCACGCTGCAGCTCGCCGACGGCGATTTCGTGCTGCTGCCCGCGGGCGGCGCGCACGAGCTGCTCGACGCCGGCGCGGGCCGGCCGCGGCCGGTTGCGGCGCTGCGCGAACACGGCACCGGCGGCGGCGCGGTGCTGCCGGTCAAGTCGAATCTCGATTCGACCGAACCGGGCGGCGCGAGCGTGGACCTGCTGTGCGGACGGTTCGTCTATGCGCGCGGCGCGGGCGAACTGCTGATGCGCACGCTGCCGCACGTGCTGCATGTCGGGCTGCGCGAGGCATCGGGGTTCGCACCGCTGCAACTGCTGACGAGCGTGCTGCGTACCGAGGCGTCGAATGGGCAGCCGGGCGCCGGCGCGATCGTGAACGCGCTCGGCCAGGCACTGCTCGCGTATGCGTTGCGCGCGTACGGCCGTGGCGCGCGCGTGCCGTCCGGCTGGCTCGCGCTCGCTGCCGATGCGCGGCTCGGCCCGTCGGTACAGGCCGTCCTGCAGGCACCGGAGAAGCCGTGGACGGTCGAGTCGCTCGGCGACACGTCCGCGATGTCGCGTGCGACGTACGCCCGGCATTTCCGCGAGCGTGCCGGAATGAGCGTCGGCGCGTTCGTCGCGCAGATCCGGATGATGCATGCGTGCGCGTTGCTGCAGGACACGCAGCGCGGGCAGGCGGAGATCGGGCAGGCGGTCGGTTACCAGTCGGAAGCCGCGTTCGGCAAGGCGTTTCGCGCGGTGCTCGGCACGACGCCGGGGCGCTGGCGACGCGCGCAGCGCGAATCGTAAGACTGCAAGCAAGCCGTCTTGCCGCGTGCCAAAGCTGCTACCATGCGCGAAACGCAGTTCAACGAAAACGATTTCGAACAAGAAGAAAGAGAGGGCAAAGCAATGAACCAGACCACCATCCAGCAACCGTCGTTCGCGTTCGTGGCCGCATCGTGGGCCGCGCTGCTCGCCGGTTTCGCAGCATTCCTGATCGGTCTCTGGAACGCCGGCATGCAGCTCAACGAGAAGGGTTACTACTTCACCGTGCTGGTGTTCGGCCTCTACGCGGCGATCTCGCTGCAGAAGAGCGTGCGCGATCGCGCGGAAGGCATTCCCGTCACCGGCATCTACTACGGCCTCAGCTGGATCGCGCTGCTGCTGTCGATCGCGCTGCTGATCGTCGGCCTCTTCAATGCGACGCTGCAACTCAGCGAGAAAGGCTTCTACGCGATGTCGTTCGTGCTCGCGCTGTTCGGCTCGGTGGCCGTGCAGAAGAACACGCGCGACCTGCAGAACGCGAAGCCGCGCTATACCGACGCCGAATCGGCGCCGTCCGTCCAGGAGTGACCGCACGCGAAGCGGGCGCCTTCCAGGCCGCCCGTTTTGCGACGACGGTCGCGGGCGATCCGCACCCGCCAATGCGCGCGGGCTCGCCGCCCATTCGTTTCATCCATGCCGTCGCGCATGACGATGGAGACATTCAGGATGCCGGACACCACGAAAACCTCGCCGCGCACGCGCACGGCGGCTCACGCCGTGGCGGCGAAGGCCGCGCTCGTGCTGGAAACGAACAACCTGCGCGGCGGTGCCGGCCTCGCGCAGGCCGTCGATAGCCTGAAGCGCCTCGTTTCGGCGCTGTCGAAGCAGACCGTGCCGCCCGCGGCACTCGCGCAATGGATCATCACGCACGACGGGCTGCCGGCCGATGCGTGCGCGGAGATCGTCGCGCTGGCCGGCCGCCCGATCGACTTCGTCGAGATCGGCGCGAGCACCGGCTACTACGATGCGAAGAACGACGGGTTCGATCGCGTCGACGCGGATCGTTGCGACATCGTCGTGTTCGGCGATGCCGATTGCCGGCCGGCCGACGACTGGCTCGAGCACCTGCTCGCGCCGTTTGCACGCGAAGCCGGCGATGCACCCGTCGCGGTGGCGGGGCGCACGAGCTATGCGCCGAACGTGCTCGGCATCGCGCTGACGTCGATCGATTTCATGTATTTCCCGAGCCCGCTGCGCGCCGGCGCGACGCGCAACTTCTACGCGAACAACGTCGCGTTCCGGCGCGACGTGTTCGCGCAATTTCGCTACGAGCCGCTCGACGGCGTCTATCGCGCGCACTGCCAGGTGATGGGGCTGCGGATGCAGGCGGCCGGCGTGGCCGTCGAATTCGCGCCGGCCGCGCATACCGAACATCGGCTGCCGGACACGCGTCGCGAATCGCTGAAGCTGCGCTGGATGCGCGGCGAGGACAGCGTCGGACTGACGCCGTATCTCGTGAACGCGTACCTGCCGCGCGGATGGCAGTGGCTCGGACGCAGCGGCCCGCTCGGCCCGTTCTGCGTGATGGCGATGCGGCTCGGCTACAGCCTGCGCGCGCTCGATCGCCAGCAGTCGCCGCGGCTCGGCGCCATGCGTTATCTCGCGGCCGTCGGCGTCACGATCGCGGCGTCCGCCGTCGATACGCTCGGTGCGCTCGCGCGCGGTTTCGGTCTCGCCGGGCGCGCTTCGGCCCGGCGCGATCTCGACGCGCTGTCCTATCACCGTCATTGAACCTGCGCCGCGCATCGCGCGCGGCCACGACACGCCGCACCCTGCCTTCATTCCGACCACGACCATGCCTTCTTTCGCCGCCCGTGTTGCCTGCATCGCCCTGTTTGCCGCCAGCGCCGGCGCCCATGCCGCACCAGTCGATCACGCGGGGCGCGGGATCTACCACTTCGCGTCGCAAAGCGGCTGCCCGTTCGCGAACGCGGCCGCCGCCGACTGCAATCGCGTCGCGCTCGATGCGCCCGACGTTCACGCGAGCATCGATACCGATGCGCACGCGATCGTCTTCTCGAGCGATGCGACGCGCCGCACGAAGGACGTGCTCGGCGACGTGCTGCTTCAGGGCACGGGCGTCGACCGCGACGGCCGGCGCGTGCCGTTGAGCGTGCACGTGCTGCTGCGTCGCGACGGCGCGAAATGGGACCGTGACGTGTACGTTCATGCGCCCGTGCACGGCACGTTCACCGATGTGCGGATCGATCCGTATCGCGTGCGCGTGAAGGAGGGCGATGGCGAACGCGACGTGCTCACGCCGGACGAAACGCTGGCACTGTTCGCGCATCCGTCGCTGGCATCGCGGCTCGCGCGGCATCTCGTGAAGGTGAGCGCGACCGATCCGAAGCAGTCGTCCGCGGACGACATCACGATCGCACTCGGCGTCGGCGGCCTGACGAAGTCGGTCGCGCGCGCGAGCTTCACGTCGAGCGCGCCGCACGATGCGGACGTCGATCGCGCACTGGCATCGGGCACGTGGTCGATCCGTTTCGACGCACTGAGCAATCACATTCCGGTGTGGGTTGCGCAGCGCGAGCTGTTCCTGTTCGGTCTCGACGGCAGTGCGCTGCTGAAAGACGTGCGCGAGCGCGGTTTCCGCAAGAACGATCGGATCGAATTCGGCGCGCGCGACGGCAACGGTTATCTGCGCGTGAACGGCCGCGAGGAGGCATTCGCGGGGGCGACCGCGTCCGCGCATGCGTTCATGCAGGAAAGCTTCATCGGCCTGATCCTCGGATGGCGTCGCGATCCGGCCGCCGCCGCGGCATCCGCGACGAAATCCGCGTCCGCACGGGGTGTGCCGGCATGACCGCGGCACGCGAGCTGCCCGCGTCGCCGCCGGCGGCGCACGATGGACGCTTCGACTGTCTCGATGCGCCCGCGCCGCGCGGTGCGGCACGGGTGCGTGCGTACCTCGTCGATCGTATCAAGCGGGCGGCGATCCGGCAGCTTCATCGCAGCACGCATGGCGAGCGCTGGGTGCTGCGCATGTACCTGATCGGCGAGGAAGCGACCGAGTGCGCGTTGCACGAGGACTGGACCGGCCAGCCGCCGGACTGGCTCGCGCCGCGGATCGAGCAGCATCTCGCGGACGAGCGTCGCCACGCGGCCGCGTTCGCCGAAGCGCTGCGCGCACGCGGCGTCGGGCCGTCGACCGCGCCGCACGAGCCGGACTGGCTGAGCCGGCGCAAGATCACGCGGTGGCGCCGGCTCGCGCAGCGCCATGCACCGCATTTCGCGCAAGGCGTGCTCGTGCCGGCCTATGCGACGGGGCTGTGCGCGGAACAGATGGCGATGCGCGTGCTCGCGCGCCACTGCGCGACGATCGGCGCTGCCCATCCGCTGTATCCGCTGCTTTCGCGCGTGCTCGCGGACGAGACACGGCACGTCCGGCTCTGCGCGGACACGCTGCGCCGTCTCGTCGCGCCGTCCGAGCTTGCGCGGCTCGCCGCGTTGCTGGACGAAATCCGCGCGATCGAAGCCGGTTTCGGCGTGACGGGCGCGCTGGCGATGTACGCGGCCGGCTGGCTCCAGTCGCTTCGTCCGCGCGCATGATGCCGCGGATCGTCTATCTCGCGACGGCCGACGCGCGCGGCCACCTGATGCGCGCACAACTGCTCGTGCATGCGTTGCGCGCGGCCGGCGCGCAGGTCGACGTGCTGACGACGTCCGATGCGGGGCAGGCGTTTCTGGCCGCGTTCGACATCGACGCAGCCGTGCTGTCCCGTCACTACGCGGTGCAGTTCGACGAACGGCAGAACATGCTGCGCGATGCGACCGATCGTAATGTCGCGCATTACGTGTTCCGGCCGACGCGCATGCTGCGCGACATCGCGCGGCTGCGTGCGATCGGCCGCGATGCCGATCTCATGATCAACGACTCGTTTCATCCGGCGCTGCTGTTCATGGGCGCGATGCCGGGCTGGCGGCGTCGCGTCGTTCACGTGTACGGCGGCAGCCTGCGCCGCGCGTTGACCGCGAATTTCGATGCGCGGCTGCCGCGTGTGCTGGCGCGTGCTTTCGCACGGATCGTCGACTGGCAGATCGATTCGGCGCGGTGCTGCATCGAACACGATTTTGCATACGATGCGGCCGACGAAGTCCGGCAGGCCCACGCGCATTGCCGGCTGCCGACTCCGGTGCCGATCGTCGCCGAACGGCCGGCCTCGGAGCCGGCCGCCGCAGCCGTCTATCTGAATCCGCACTTCCGCGATATCGCGCTCGCCGATGCGTTGTCGGCTGGCATGCGCGACGCGGGGCTCGCCGCACACCGTGTGGGCGAGGGCTATGCGGGGCACGACGGCTGGACCGGCGTCGACGCCGACTGGGTGACGCGGGCCGCCCATGCACCGCTGATCGTGTCGGCACCCGGCATGGCTGCGCTGTCGATCGCGCGTGTGTATCGCCGTCCGATCCTGCTCGTGCAGTCCGACCAGCCCGAGCAGGCGAGCAACGCCGCGCGCGCCGCACAGCTGCAGCTCGTGCACCGCGTCGTCACATGGCGCGGCGATGCGGCCGCGTTCCGATGGGAAGTCGGGCAGGCCGCGGCCGAGCTGATGTGCGATCCCGGTACGCAGGCGGGAACGATCGCCGGCCGCGAGCATGCGCGTGCGCGCGTGGACGCATGGACGTCGCGCCTCCTGGCGCTGCGTCCGTGTGCGCAGGTGGCCGATGCCGATACGCGCTGCGAGGCGCCGGCGCCACGATGAATTCGCTGTCGTTTCGTGACGATCGCCGGCCCGATATCCGGCAGATGCAGGCCGCGACGTTCGGCATGGCAGCCGGCCTCGCGATCTTCTTTCTGCTGGAGCGCGGCGTCACGCCGCGCCATGTGTTCGCCACGGCGATCGATGCGCGGATTCCGTTCATCGCGTGGTCGTGGTTCGTCTATGTCGGCTTCTTTCCGTTCGTGATTGCGCTCGCCGGATATGCCCGGCCGCCCGCGTTCGCCGCGTTCAAGGAAGCGGTGCTGATCGCGTTCGTGCTCGGTGTCGTGTGTTTTCTGCTGTTTCCGGAAGCCGTGCCGAGGCCCGACGTCGCGGAGATCGGCAACGCGTTCGTACGCCACCGCCTCGCGCGCATGTGGCAGCTCGATCTCGCGGCCAACGGCTTTCCGAGCCTGCATGTTGCGGTGACGTGTCTGGCCTGCCGGATGCTGGCGGACCGGCGGCGGCTCGCGACCGTGACGGTCGGCCTGCTGATCTGCACGTCGACGCTGACGCTCAAGCAGCATACGGTCGCCGATGTACTGGGCGGCGTAGCGCTTGCGATGGTCAGTGCGCTGTGGGTCGAGCGGCGTTCGCTGCGCAGGAGGATCGCTTGATGGATACCCGCGTTCACCCGGCCGGGCCGAATGCCGAGCTTGCGCGGTTCGTGCCCGATCCCGCGTTGTTTCGCGTGAGCGCCGCGCGTGTCGGTGCGGCGCTGGCGGGCGACTGGCTGATGATTGCCGCTGCGTTCGCCGTTGCGATCGCGTTTGCGCATCCGCTCGTGTACGCGTTGGCCGCGATCGTGATCGCGCGCAGCCAGCTGGCGCTCGCGGTCATGATGCACGAAGGCGCGCACGGGTTGCTGGCGCGGAACCGGCGTGTCAACGACGCGCTGGGCCAGCTGTTCGCGGCCGGCCCGCTGTGGCTGTCGCTGCGTACGTATCGCGCGGGCCATCTGAAGCACCATCGCGCGCCGATGCAGCCGGACGATCCCGTCGCGCTGCTGTTCGGCGTGCACGACTATCCGGTGACGCGCAGGCGCCTGATCGGCCGCCTGTTCGCGTACGCGTGCGGGATCGGCTACGTGACGAGTGTCGTGAAGCTTGCGCGAGGCGAGTTCGCCCATGCGTTGCCGAAGGTCGGGAAGTCGCGCGCGTATGCCGCGTGGGAGGTCGTGTCGATGCTCGCAGGCAACGGTGTGCTGTTCGGTGCGCTCGCGTGGGCCGGACATCCGCTGCTGTACGTCACGTTGTGGATCGTGCCGTCCGTCACGCTGCTGCCGCTCGCCGGACAGGTGCGCGCGATCTTCGAGCACGCGGGGCTGCCGGCAGGTGCCGACCAGAGCCGCAACGCGCGCACGATCGCCCGGCGTTCGTGGCAGACGTTCCTGTTCGGCCCGCACGCGATTCATTTTCACATCGAGCATCACCTGTTCATGCGGGTGCCGTTCCACCACCTGCCGGCCTTGCATCGGCAGCTCGTGCAGCGGCAGTTGCTGCCTGAGCGCAATCTGTACGCGGGATATGGTGAGGTGCTGCGCGACGTCAGCGTGCATTGACGCGCGAGAGGGGGTATTGCCTGCCCCGTCCGGGGCGGGAATCATGCGCGGATCGATACCGGGAACATGATGGTCGACAAGCCTGCGAGGTTCAATTGCGTGGCGCTGGCGATCGGCGCGATCCTGGTGGTGTGGGGTGCGGAAACGATCGACGAACGGCTCGCGTTTATCGAATCGTCCGTTGCCGTGCAGGGGACGGTCGTCCGGTTGACCCACGGCGCGCATCACCCGTTGATCGAGTTCGTGACGAAAAGCGGCGAACGCGTATCGTTTCCGGGGAGCTTCGTGACGGTGGGGTTCGGCGACACGGTGCCGGTGCGCTACGATCCGGCCAGGCCGCGAGCCAGCGCAACAGTCGATACGTTCACGAACATGTGGCTCGAGTCGATCATCTCGATCGCGTTCACGATGGCGTTTCTTTACGCCGGCTTGAAGGGAAATTCGCTTCTGCCGAAGCCTAGGGGAGGCGCCGAGTAGGGCGGCACGCATCGCGGAGATGCCTGCCATCGACACGGATGCGACAGACGCAAAAAAGCCTCCGCTTGGGAGGCTTTATTTGCACTATCAAAGATAGTTGGTAGGGTGGGAGGGACTCGAACCCTCGACTCTCTGATTAAAAGTCAGATACTCTAACCAACTGAGTTACCACCCCACGTTCTTGAAACCTGTTGGTTCGTTGCTTGAACAACTTGGGCAACGACCCAAAGAGCAAAAGATTATAGCGACGGAATATCAGGCTGTCAACATTCCGCCACGATAATTATTTGATCGTTTCAAGCTTGCCCTGCGCCGTCTGTGCAGCATTCGACCCGGCGTACTGCGAGACGACCTGCTCGAACGTCTTCTTCGCGGCCGCCTTCTGGCCTTGCTCGAGCTGGTTCGTGCCGATCGCCACGAGGGCGTCGGCCGCGCGCGGGTGCTGCGGGAACTTGCTGACGATCCCTTGCCACGTCGCAGTCGAACCGCGGTAGTCGCGCAGTGCGTATTGCGCATTGCCGTACCAGTACTGCGCGGTCGGCTGGTAGGGGCTCTGCGGATACTTCGCGATGAACGCGCGGAACGAAGCCGCGGCCGCCTTGAAGTTGCCGTTGCGGAACTGCTGTTGCGCCGCATTGAGCGCATCCGTTTCACCCGGCTGCACGGTGCCTTCGACACCATCGATCGTCGCCTGCTGCGGCTCGAACTTCTTGAGCCGCGTGTCGAGATCCTGGTAGTACTCCTTCTGCTGCCGTTCGAGCGTCGTCAGCCGGTTCGTCAGATCCTCGTTCTCGCCGCGCAGCGTCGCGACCTGCTGGTTCAGCTGGTCGAGACGGCCGGATTGATCGAGGATCGTACGCTGGGCGGCCGACAACTGGCTGGCCAGGTTGTCGGTCTTGGTGCGCAGATCGAGCACAGCGCGGCGCGCTTCGTTGTCGTCGAACACGCCGGCGTGCGCCGGCGCGACCGACCACGCCGCGCCCGCGACGCAGAATGCTGCGGCGACGCGCAGCAGGGATACACGGTGCGTCATACGGCGATTCTTCCGTTACTTACTGTTGGTAGACGAGGTCGGCGCGACGGTTCTGCGCCCACGATGCTTCGTCGTGACCCGTTGCCTGCGGCTTTTCCTTGCCGAGGCTCACGGCTTCCATCTGCGAATCGTTCACGCCGAGCAGTGCCATCGCACGACGGACGGCTTCCGCACGCTTCTGGCCCAGCGCGAGGTTGTACTCGCTCGTGCCGCGTTCGTCGGTGTTGCCCTGGATCAGCACGTGGCGCTGCGGGTGGCTCTTCAGGTACTGGGCGTGCTGCTGCATCAGCGACTGGTAGTCATCCTTCACCGAATAGCTGTCGAAGTCGAAGTAGATGCTGCGCTTCGCGAGCGGGCTGTTCGGGTCGTTCAGCGGATCGACGTTCACTTGCGCGACGTTGTCGGCGCTCGGCTGCGTGCTGACCGCACCCGCGTTGTTGGCCTTGTCGTCGAGCTTCACGCCCGACTTGCACGCTGCGAGCGCGCTGATCATCATCACGGCCAGGGCCAGACGAGCTTTATTCGACATCATGGTTACTCTCCTTGTGGTCATTGCATGAAGGGCCCCCACGACGGCTCACGTACGGAGCCGCCCTGGACGGACAGGATTTGCGGCGGCGCGCTGCCGTCGGAGGGCACTGCTGCCAGAACATTGCGACCACCCGACTGGGTAGCGTACAGAAGGTACTGGCCGTTTGCCGCGAAGCTCGGCGATTCGTCGCGATTCGTATTCGTGATGGCGTTCGCCGCGCCCGATTGCAGATCCTGAACGTACAGCTTGAAGCCCCCGCCCGTGCGGGAGATGTAAGCGAGCAGCTTGCCGTCCGGGCTGATACGCGGACTCGTGTTGTAGCTGCCGGTGAAGGTCACGCGCTGCGCGGCACCGGCGCTCTCGCCCTGTGCGGGCATCCGGTAGATCTGCGGCGCACCGCCGCGATCGCTCGTGAAGTAGATCCAGCGGCCGTCCGGCGAGTAGAACGGCTCGGTGTCGATCGAGCTGCTCTGCGTGAGGCGGCGCAGGCCGCCGCCCGTCGAATTGACCGAATAGATTTGCGTATTGCCCGTCAGCGACAGCGCGACGGCCAGCGTGTTGCTGTCCGGCGACCATGCCGGTGCGCTGTTGTTGCCCTTCTGGTCGGAGACGATGTAGCGGCGGCCGGTCGGCAGGTCGTGAATGTAGACGATCGGCTTCTTGCGCTCGAACGACACGTACGCGACCTTCGTGCCGCTCGGCGACCACGACGGCGAGATGATCGGCTCGGTGCTCGACAGCGCGATGCGCGCGTTCTGGCCGTCCGAATCCGAGATCTGCAACTGGTAGCGGTTACCGGTCTTGATCACGTACGACAGGCGCGTGGCGAACACGCCGCGCACGCCGAGCAGCTTCTGGTAGATGTAGTCGGCGATCTTGTGGCCGGCCGTGCGCAGCGTGGTGTCGGTGGCTGTCAGCGACAGGCCGCCGAGGCTTTGCTGCTTCACGGTGTCGTACAGGATGAAGTTGACCTTGTACTGGCCGTTCGCCTCGCGGTTCACGCTGCCGGCGACGAACGCATTGGCGCCCTTGGCCTTCCATGCGCCGAGATCGACCGATGCGGTCTCCGGCACGGGCGTGCTGCCTGCGTCGATGTTGGTGAATTTGCCGCTGCGGGCGAGGTCGGCGCGGACGATCGACGTGACCTGCTGCGGCAGGTTCGCCTCGTTCGCGAAATTCGCGGTGGCGATGGGGAACTGGGTCGACCCGACACCGGTGATCAGCACGTTGACCTGGGCGTTAGCGGCGCTGCCCGCCGTAATCAGACACGAGGCCACGAGTGCCCTGAAACCTAGCTTTGTCATCAAACTCATGCTTCTTGCTTCCCGTATGGCTGGATCGCTGCGCAACGGCAGAGACAGTAAAAATACCCGATTCGTTCCCGTCCGACAGCGACGCCCGGAGTGTAAGCGCATTTCGTTTCACTCCGCCGCCTTGAAGGTAATCGTAATGTCAGACGGGGTACGACCGTTAGAATCGGGCGGCAACGGGACCGATGCGTGGATCGCATTGACCACGGCTTGATCCCACCCCGAATTCCCGCTGGAGCGGGAGACCGATGCGCTCAATACGTCACCGGACGGCGTGCACCGAATCTTGACGACGGTGGTCAGGCCTGCCCGCTCGCCGCCCCAAACGATGTTCGGCTTGACGCGGCGGCGCACCTTGTCGGCATAGCCGGGCGTCGCGGCATTGCCGCCGGAACCCGTACCGGTGCCGCTTTTCGCGAGGCCTTCGCCGCCGCCTTCACCGGCGCCGGACAGGCCCTGCATCTGCGCGAGACGCGCGCTGCGCTCGCGGTCGAGCTTCGCGTTCGCCGCCGCATTGGCCTTCGCGCGTGCGGTGGCTTCGGCCTTCGCCTTGGCCTGGGCTTCCGCCTTTGCCTTCGCGGCCGCGTCGGCTTTCGCCTTCGCCGCCTGCTGCGCTTCGAGCTGCGCCTGCTTCTGCTGCTGGAGTTTCTGCTGTTCGAGCTTCTGCTGCTCAAGCTTCTGCTGCTCGGCGAGCTGCTGTTGCCTGAGCTTGTCGGCCTGTTTCTGCCGGTCCCGTTCCGCGGCCTTTTGCGCGGCGAGTGCGGCTGCCTGCTGCGCGGCAAGCTGCGCGCGCCGGGCTTCCTCTTCCTGTTGCGCCTTCAACTGCTGTGCGCGGCGCTGCTGCTCGAGCAGCGCTTCACGCGCGGCCGCTTCCTGCTGCCGCTTCTTCTGCTGCAGCGCGATGTCGGCCTGCTCGTCGCGCACGGGGGGAGCGGGGGGCGCGACCTTCGCGGGCGGCGCGGGCGTGACGACGGGCCGCGGTGCGGGCACGTCGGGCACCTCGGTCCACAGCTCGGCTTCGGCGCCGGCCGGCGTGCTGTTCTGCCACTGCACGCCGTGATAGAGGAACAGCGCGAGCAGCACGTGCATCAGCGCGGCGAGCGCGAATGCGCGCCAGGTACCGCGCTCGCGGGGAGGCTGAGGCGGGTAGGCGGAGCTGCGCGTGGATTGCTGCCGGTTCATTGCGATTTGACGAGGAGGCCGACGCGCTTGACGCCGCGCGCCTTCAGATCGGACATCACGGTCATGACCGCATCGTACTGCACGGTCTTGTCGGCCGCGATCACGACCGGCTGGTCGGGATGATCGGCCTGCCGGGCCACGATGAAGCTGTCGAGCTCGGCCTTCGTCATCGTGTCTTCCTGGGTCGCGCCCGAGTCGCCCTTGTACTTGACGCTCATCGTGCGATCGGCCTTGATGTTGACGACGACGGGCGGCGTCTGCTCCTGCGGCGCGGCGTTGCCGACGGTCGGCAGGTTGATGATCGACGGGGCGACGAGCGGTGCGGTGACCATGAAGATCACGAGCAGCACCAGCATCACGTCGATGTACGGCACGACGTTGATGTCGGCCATTGCACGGCGCGAGCGGCCGCCGCGCATGCTGGATCGGATGGGGCTTCCTGCCATGGCGCGCTCCTTACTGGGCCTGACGCTGCAGGATGTTCGAGAACTCTTCGATGAAGGTCTCGAAGCGGATCGCGAGGCGGTCGATGTCGTGCGCGTAGCGGTTGTACGCGACCACGGCCGGAATCGCGGCGAACAGGCCGATCGCGGTGGCGACGAGCGCCTCGGCGATGCCTGGCGCGACGTTCGCGAGCGTGGCCTGCTGCACGTTCGCGAGGCCGCGGAACGAGTTCATGATCCCCCAGACCGTGCCGAACAGGCCGATGTACGGGCTGACCGAGCCGACCGACGCGAGGAACGCGAGGTTCGCTTCGAGCACGTCCATCTCACGCTGGAACGACGCGCGCATCGCGCGGCGTGCGCCGTCGAGCACGAGGCCCGGATCGCTGATGCGCTTTTCCTTCGCCTTCAGGAACTCGCGCATGCCCGATTCGAAGATCCGCTCGAGCGCGCCGATCGTGTGGCGGTTGTTGGCTGCGCTCTGGTACAGCGCCTGCAGGTCGCCGCCCGACCAGAAATCCTTCTCGAAGCGTTCGGTCTGCGCGCGGGCGCGGCGGATCGCGAACCACTTGCGGAAGATGAAGGTCCACGACATCAGCGACAGCAGCAGCAGCAGCCCCATCACGGCCTGGGCCAGCACGCTCGCGTTGAGGACGAGGGAAATGATCGACAGGTCTTGAGAAGTGTTCATAGAGGTTTGAGTAACGTCCCTTCGGGGCGCCCGGTATGCGTGCGGCGCGGCGCGCCGGCCATGCCTGGCGCCGAACCTTGCTTAGTATCGAATCAGAAAGGCAAGTTCATAGGCTGTGTCTAAACGGCGCTCATGCGAGCTTCGTTGACAGTGCAGTCTGCCCGTCGTCGATGACGGGCCCGCGTTCCAGCGCGTCGAGCACGGCCGGCGGGATCGCCGCGGGCCGGATGCCGGTACGGTCGACGCAACCGAGGCGGATGTGCCCGGCCACGAGCAGCGTGTCTCCACACCAGGCTTCCTGCGTGAACTCCACCGATGCGCGGCCGATGCGTCCGGGCCGGCTCGTGATCGCCAGGGTGTCGTCGAGTCGCGCCGGTGCGCGGTAGTCGAGCGACGTGCTGCGGACGACGAAGATCGCACCGGTATCGTCGGCGAGCCGACGCTGGTCGATGCCGCAGGCGCGCAGCCACTCGGTGCGGGCGCGTTCGAAGAACTTCAGGTAGTTGGCATAGAAGACGATGCCGCCTGCGTCGGTATCCTCGTAGTACACGCGCACCGGCCAAATGAAGCCGGAGGGCGCTTCCGGGGAGCGGGTAGGCTGGGTCATGGCGCGCATTCTACCGGAAGGCAGGAGCCTGATTCGTAACCGATTCGTAACGGAATGTAGTATGCGGTAGCACACTGCTGGCCGGCCCGAAGGGGCCGGCCAGCGGGGCTTCAGCCGCGGTGGACGGTCGGGCCGCCGGGTGCTTGCGCGATCGGCATCAGCTCGATCGTGTTGACGTTGACATGCGCCGGGCGCGTCGCGATCCAGTAGATCGTGTCGGCGATGTCCTCGGGCATGAGCGGCTGGACGTTGTTGTAGACGTTCGCCGCCTTTTCGTTGTCGCCGCGATAACGGACGTTCGAGAATTCGGTGCCGCCGCACAGGCCGGGCTCGATGTCGGTGACGCGCAACGGCGTGCCGAGCAGGTCGGCGCGCAGGTTCAGGCTGAATTGTCTGACGAAAGCCTTGGTCGCCCCGTAGACGTTTCCGCCTGCATAAGGGTACGAACCCGCGACCGAGCCGAGATTGAAGATATGGCCGCGGCCGCGCTCGATCATGCCGGGCAGCAGCGCGTGCGTGACCGTGACGAGGCCCGTGCAGTTCGTGTCGATCATCGTGTGCCATTCGTCGAGGCTGGCCTTCTGGGCCGGCTCGACGCCGAGCGCGAGGCCGGCGTTGTTGACGAGCACGTCGAGCGCCGCGAATTCGGCGGGAAGGGCGGCCGGCACGGCCTCGACGGCCGCGCGATCGCGTACGTCGAGCTCGAGCGGCAGAAGGGAATCGCCGAGTTCGGCGGCGAGCGCATCGAGACGATCCTTGCGACGTGCGGTCGCGACGACGCGGTGGCCTCCGTTGACAAAGGCACGGGCGATGGCGGCGCCGAAGCCGGCGGACGCGCCTGTGACGAACACGATCATTGCTGCTCCTGGTCGAAGACAAAATAGCGGGTGATATCCCGCAAGCCTACTGAGAATGCCGCACCGCGGCAAGGCGGCAAAGCGTTCCGGCACGGGCGCGTAGAGTCTGGCCCCAATTGCTTCGGGCGCACCGCCGTGCGGTTGCCTATTCATGACGCATCCAATACACTAACGCGCTCATCACCCCTGCGTGACTGGCGATAGAACCCTTCGGGTTCAAGGTGGAGCATCCCACCGTGAAGCGCGGGGCGCCGTTTTTGCCGTTCGCCTGGGCAGCCGTTGTGCGCCGTCGCGTGCATCGCCGGTGGCTGTCCTGCCTCGCGTCATACGGATTCTTCCGCCACGTCGAGCTGGTCCCGCCAGCAGCGCACCGTACTCGGCCACTTCGGTCAACCTGTACACACTTAACGGAAACCGTATGTTTGACAGAGCCCAAAGCACCATCGCGAACGTCGATCCCGAAATCTTTGCTGCGATCGAGCAGGAAAACCGCCGCCAGGAAGATCACATCGAGCTGATCGCGTCGGAAAACTACACGAGCCCGGCGGTGATGGCCGCGCAGGGTTCGCAGCTCACGAACAAGTACGCGGAAGGCTATCCGGGCAAGCGCTACTACGGCGGCTGCGAATACGTGGACGTGGTCGAGCAGCTGGCGATCGATCGCGTGAAGCAGCTGTTCGGCGCGGAAGCGGCGAACGTGCAGCCGAACTCGGGTTCGCAGGCGAACCAGGGCGTGTTCTTCGCGATGCTCAAGCCGGGCGACACGATCATGGGCATGAGCCTCGCGCACGGCGGCCACCTGACGCACGGTTCGCCGGTGAACATGTCGGGCAAGTGGTTCAACGTGGTGAGCTACGGCCTGAACGAGAACGAAGACATCGATTACGAAGCGGCCGAGAAGCTGGCGCAGGAACACAAGCCGAAGCTGATCGTCGCGGGCGCGTCGGCGTTCTCGCTGAAGATCGATTTCGAGCGTCTGGCGAAGATCGCGAAGTCGGTCGGTGCGTACCTGATGGTCGACATGGCGCACTACGCCGGCCTGATCGCTGCAGGCGTGTACCCGAACCCGGTGCCGCACGCGGACTTCGTGACGACGACGACACACAAGAGCCTGCGCGGCCCGCGCGGCGGCGTGATCCTGATGAAGGCGGAGTACGAGAAGCCGATCAATTCGGCGATCTTCCCGGGGATCCAGGGCGGCCCGCTGATGCACGTGATCGCGGGCAAGGCGGTGGCGTTCAAGGAAGCCCTGTCGCCGGAATTCAAGGCGTACCAGGAGAAGGTGGTCGAGAACGCACGTGTGCTGGCCGAAACGCTGGTGAAGCGCGGGCTGCGGATCGTGTCGGGCCGCACGGAAAGCCACGTGATGCTGGTCGACCTGCGCGCGAAGAACATCACCGGCAAGGCAGCGGAAGCCGCGCTCGGCGCCGCGCACATCACGGTGAACAAGAACGCGATCCCGAACGATCCGGAAAAGCCGTTCGTGACGAGCGGCGTGCGCCTGGGCTCGCCGGCGATGACGACGCGCGGGTTCGGTCCGGCGGAGGCGGAACAGGTGGGCAACCTGATCGCTGACGTGCTGGACAACCCGGAAGATGCAGCGACGATCGAGCGCGTGCGCGCGCAGGTCGCCGAGCTGACCAAGCGTTTCCCGGTCTATCGCTGATCGACGATGCGCTGCCCGTTCTGCCGGCATGACGACACGCAGGTCGTGGACTCGCGCGTGTCCGAAGATGGCGCCGCGATCCGGCGGCGCCGTCGCTGCTCGGCTTGCGACAAGCGCTTCACGACGTACGAGCGGGTCGAGCTGTCCCTGCCGTTCGTCGTGAAGAAGGACGGCAGCCGCACGGAATTCGACCGTCGCAAGATCGTCGCCAGCATGCAACTCGCGCTGCGCAAGCGGCCGGTTGCCGCCGACGCGATCGACGCGGCGGTCGCCCGCATCGAGTATCAACTGCTCGCGACCGGCGAGCGTGAAGTGCGTAGCGAGAAGCTGGGCGAACTCGTGATGAACGAGTTGCGCGGCCTCGATACGATCGCCTATGTGCGCTTCGCATCGGTGTATCGCCGGTTCGAGGACGTGTCCGAATTTGCCGACGTGATCGAAGAGTTCCGTCGCGCCTCTCCCGCCAAGACTCCGCGTAAGCGCTGACGCGCTGCGTCCGTTCATCGTCTTCTCCGTTGGATCAGTTCGCGCCGATTGTGTCGGTCGCGATCGCATGCCGCCAGTCGGCCGTTCGGCAAATGGCGCGCGTCCGCACGCGTCGCTACAGTCGTCGCATCACCTTGGCGAAGGACGGCTGCGATGGGACTGCACGCTTTACCCCTGAAAAATGTGTTGCGCCGCTCGGGCGGGTTCACGCTCGTCGAGCTGATGGTCGCGCTTTCGCTGGCGGCCGGGCTCGCGCTCCATGCGGCGCCCGCGTTCGATCAGTGGCGCATGCGTGAACGTGTGGATGCACGCTCGCGCGCGTTGCTCGGCGCGCTGTCGTTTGCACGTACCGAGGCGATGCGCCTCGGCGTGCGCGTCACGCTGTGCAGGGCCGGGAGCGGCGGCACCTGTTTGCGTGCGGGTGAGCGGTGCGATCCGGCCGAATGGTCGTGCGACTGGATCGTCAGCGGGCAGGTCGACGGGCAGTCACGCGTGCTGAGGCGCTATCCGCGCGATGTCGAAGTGGCCGTCGCGGGTGCGGCGCACGATCTCGCATTTGCGCCGCCGGTCGGTCAGGCAATCGGTGGTATCCGGCGGTTCGAATTGAGTCCACGACGCGACGTATCGGGGGCTGACGCGACACGTGCGTCGCGTTGCGTGCGGATCGCGGCAGGTGGCCGGGCGCGGGTTGTCGCCGGCCGCTGCGACGCGGCGTGAGTGTCATGCGCAACGCAATGCGCGGCACGTCGCTGCTCGAAGCGATGCTGGCCGTCGCGCTCCTCGCGGCCGTCATGCTGGCCGTGGCGGGCAGCCAGCTTGCGATGGCGCGTGCGCAGCGCGCGACGATCTGGCGTGAACGCGCGCTGTGGCTGGCTGATGCGCGTATCGAGCGCTTGCACGTGGCCGCGCAGGCTGACGATGGCCTCGCGGCGCGGGCCGCGGCGTCGCTGCCCGGCGGCGCGATGATGCGTGGCGATGGGCCGGGTGGCGTCAGCTACGCGGTTGTCGGCTGGCGCGGCGGTCATGCGGCTACCGGGCCGCGATGCGATGCGACGGGCAGGTCGGCGCAGCTGTCGTCTTGCGTCCGGATTCCGTATCGGGAGACTGACGCCGATGAACGCTGATCGCCGCACGCGTGCGCATACGCTGCTTGAAGTATTGATTTCGATGACCGTCGGTCTGCTCGTGCTCGTGGCGGCCGGTGCGCTGCTCCACGCGCAGCGCATCGCCCAGCGGCGTGCGGACGACGGGTTCCGGATGCGCGATGCGGCCGGCACCGCACTGATGCTGATCGGCCAGCAGATCCAGATGGCAGGATTCCGGCCGCTCGATGCAGGGGGCGTGTCGTCGTTGCCGCCGGTGTTCGGCTGTTCGATGGCGCGTGCGAGGGGAAGTGGCGCGCAAGTGCGGTGCGAGCCCGTGCGCGCTGCATCGGATGCGCTGCTGATCCGGTATGTCGGCGACGCCGTGTCGACGTGGCCCACCGTTAGCGGCCAGGTGCCGGATTGCCTCGGGCAGGGTATTGGCGGGGCCGGCGAACGTGCGCCGGTGGAGAACCGCTTCGATGTGCACGTTAGTCCGTCGACGGGTGAGCCCGAACTGTATTGCGAAGGAAACGGCCGTCCGGGCACGCCGCAGCCGGTCGTGTCGGGAATCGATCAGTTGCGGGTGCGCTATCTTCGTCGCGGAGGCACGCAGTTCGTCGATGCCGATGCCATGCGCGTCGACGACTGGCGCGAGGTCGTGGCCGTGCATGTCTGCGTGCGGGCGCGCGGTGAACCGTCGGGCGAGCCGGTGCGGCACGTCGACTGCGATGGTCGTACCGTCGTTGCACAAGACGGCCGCGCGCGCATGACGCTCGATCGCATCGTCGCGTTGAGGAATGTCGCGGGCGCATTCGACGATACGCCGCGCGATGCAACGGATGAACGCGAGGTGCTGCGATGAGCGGAGCGGGGCGGTACGCACCGCAGCGGCCGGGATGCGGCGCGGCAGGCAACACGCACGAACGTGTCGCGACAAGTGGCGAAGACCTGCGGCGGGCTGCGGGTGCGGAGGTCCTGGCGTCGAGACGGCGAGCGCCGCACCTGCGCTTGCGGTCAACCAGCCGTGATCGGCGTCGCGAAGCGGGCCTTGCATTGCCCGTGGTGATCGCGGTCGGCGCGGCGGTTGCGGCGTTGACAGGCACGTGGTTCGAGGCTGCACTGACGGAATCGCGCCGCACGCGCGCGTTGTCCGATCGGCTGGTCGCATTTCACGCGGCCGATGCCGCGCTTGCAGCGTGCACAGCGCGATTGCGCCGGGGCTCGGCGCCCTACGTAAGCGAAGGCGAGTCGCATGCGGAGCCCGACGCGTGGCGGCGCGCGCCGGCGCTGGCGGCGGCCGAAGCGTTCGCGCCGTTCGCAGGATGGCCGGCGGTCGGGCAACCGCCACGATGCCTGATCGAAGCGTGGCGCGGGGCAGCGCCGGCCGATGCCCGTGCGTACGTGGTCACCGCGCGAGGTGTCGGTGCGCATGCATCGAGCGCCGTCTGGCTGCAGCATCAGGTCGCGATCCGCGACGGACACATCGTCGCCTTGCGCTGGCGTCACGTCGCGACGGTGCCTCGATGAGCGGTGGCCCATCCATGCAACGCGCGGCGGGATTCACGCTGATCGAGCTGATGATCGTGCTCGCGATCGTCGCGGTGCTGGCCGGATGGGGCATTCCGTCGTATCGCGAGCAGGTGGCGCGCGCTCATCGCGCATCGGCAGTCGCCGCGCTGTACCGGGCGGCCCAATATCTCGAAGCACTGGAGGGCGTACCGCCTTCGGCATTGCCCACGGCACTCGCGCAAGCGCCGCCGGACGCCCGCGCGGTCTATCGTTTGGCGCTCCGGCGGCCGGACGGCGACGATTCGGCCGTGAGCTACGAGCTGGAAGCCATCCCGCTCGACACCGGCCCGATGCACGGCGATGCATGCGGCGCGTTCACGTTGCGCTCGGACGGGGCGAAAGGCAATGTCCGAAGTGATGCCGTCGACGGACAGGACGCCGCGTGCTGGGGTGTGCGTTGAGTTCGAACGAAAGGCGCGCCACGGCGGATGGCCGTGCGCGCAGGATGCCGACGATCAGTCGTCGTGCGCGTCGAGCGCGCGCTCGTCCCGTGACGCCTTCCAGATCCGGTAGACCTCCCATGCAGCGAAACCGAGGGTGCCCCACTTCAGCGCGGGCCCCGCGCTCGCGCGCAGCAGCGAGCGAACGGGTTTGGCGAGCACGAGCGATGCGAGCGAACTCAGCATCGGATACTGGTTGACGAGCTGGCCGAGGCTCGCGTTCAGGTTCCTGGCGGACTGGCCGAACTTGTTGCTGGACAGGCCGGGGATGAACACCTTGAGCCAGCTGAAGCGCGTGACGGCCTGGCGCATTTCGCCGGCGGCTTCCGCGAGTTCGAGCCGCT
Organism: Burkholderia sp. COPS; assembly: GCF_019425585.1. NCBI lineage: Bacteria > Pseudomonadati > Pseudomonadota > Betaproteobacteria > Burkholderiales > Burkholderiaceae > Burkholderia > Burkholderia sp. COPS. The sequence goes on from NZ_WIXR01000044.1 coordinate 21,407, forward strand.
CGACTTCGGATCGCAGGATCAACAGTTCCTTGCGGAGCGCGCGATGCTGCGACGCGCTCCAGTTCGATCGCGACGAATGGGAGCGGGGGGAATTGCCCGTGACGTTCTGGCTCATGGCGCGTCGGCGAAGTAGGTGGGAGGGGTGAGCGCGACTGCGTTCACGGCTTGCCGCGGAACAGTTCGCGGTCTTTCTCGAGTTCGGCGAGCGTCGCCTCGAATACGGTCGGCGCGTCGCGCAGGCCCGAGCGGGCTTTCAGTGCGCACGCGATCCCGCCTGCGGCATAGAGCGCGGTGATCGCCGCGAGCGATTGCCAGCGGTAGGTATCCCAGAACGCGATCGCGACGAGTACGGTCAGGCTGATGAGTGCCATCGTCGCGAGCATCATCGCGGCGAGCCCGAGGAACAGCACGCCCATCAGGCGCTCCTTCTCCTCGGCAAGCTCGATGCCCACCAGTTCGAGGCGCGTTTGCAAAAGCCCGATCGCGGAGCCGACGAGGCGGCGCAGCGGTCCTTGGCCGGACGGCTGCGAGGTGGTGTCTGTCGTCATGGGTGAGGTGCGTGCGCGTGCAGTGTGCAGCTAGGACAAAGCTGGCCGGCGGAAACCGCCGGCTGGCTTCGACGCCCGCAGGCCGCGTGAAGCGGCCCGCGGGACGGAACGCGCAGGGCGCGTTACTTGCGGTTGATCAGCAGGCCGATCAGCACGCCGACGCCGGCGGCGACGCCGATCGACGTCCACGGATGCTCGTGCACGTAATCGTCGGTCGCGCGGGCGGCCTTCTTGCCTTTCTCGACCACGACGACCTGGACGTCGGCTGCCTTTTCCTTGGCCTGCTTCAGGCGCGACATGGCTTTCTCGCGCAGCTCGGCCGCACGGTCGCCCGTGCTGCTCGCAGCTTGCTTGAGCAGGTCTTCGGCGTCCGAGAGAACGGTTTTGATATCCGACATCAGTTTCTCCTTGTTGATTTCCGACATTGCAACTCCCTTCATGCTGTCATGCTGCAGGTTCACATCGTAGCGAAACGCCTGCCTGCTGGCGAGCCGGGAAGAAACACGACGGCAGCGCAAGACCGCATGGTAAACGATTTGTAATCATCAACAGAGCGGCAAACGGGGTGAAAAGTTTCCCGCAGGGCTGCCAGCGCTGCATCGACACCGGGCAAAAATGACAAAAAAGTATGAATATCAAACGGAATAATCGTTCGCATGCCCCATTGCTTCCCGTAAGCTGACAGACTTTCCCGCGCCGACCCGGGCGCGGTTTCAACCAGCATCGTTCGAGGAGGGAACATCATGAGTCTGCGTCTTGGCGACATCGCACCGGATTTCGAGCAGGAATCGAGCCTGGGCCCGATCAAGTTTCACGAGTGGCTGGGTGACGGCTGGGGTGTCCTGTTCTCCCATCCGGCCGACTACACGCCGGTATGCACGACCGAACTCGGGCTGACCTCGAAACTGAAGGGCGAATTCGAGAAGCGCAACGTGAAGGTGATCGCGCTGTCGGTCGACGGCGTCGAATCGCACAAGGGCTGGATCAACGACATCAACGAAACGCAGTCGACCGTCGTCGGCTTCCCGATCATCGCCGATGCGGACCGCAAGGTTTCGCAGCTGTACGACATGATCCACCCGAACGCGAACGAAACGCTGACGGTGCGTTCGCTGTTCGTGATCGACCCGAACAAGAAGGTGCGGCTCATCATCACGTATCCGGCCAGCACCGGGCGCAACTTCGACGAAGTGCTGCGCGTGATCGACTCGCTGCAACTGACCGACAACTACAAGGTCGCGACGCCCGGCAACTGGAAGGATGGCGACGACGTCGTGATCGTGCCGTCGCTGCAGGATCCGGAAGAGCTGAAGAAGCGCTTCCCGAAGGGCTTCAAAGCAGTGCGTCCGTATCTGCGCCTCACGCCGCAGCCGAACAAGTAAGCATCGGCGGCACGTGAACGCGATACCGGGCCGCCGGCCCGGAGCGCGGATCCGATGAAAAACGGCCCGCCCGGCAGTGATGCCGGGCGGGCCGTGTCTTTTATGCGCGCGCGGTGCGGCATGGCTGCCGGGCGCGCCGCATCCGGCCGGTCAGAAGAACGCCTGGATGCCCGTCTGCGCGCGGCCGAGGATCAGCGCGTGGATGTCGTGCGTGCCTTCGTAGGTGTTGACCACTTCGAGGTTCACGAGGTGGCGCGCGACGCCGAATTCGTCGGAGATGCCGTTGCCGCCGAGCATGTCGCGCGCGAGCCGGGCGATGTCGAGCGCCTTGCCGCACGAGTTGCGCTTCATGATCGACGTGATTTCGACGGCCGCGGTGCCTTCGTCCTTCATCCGGCCGAGGCGCAGCACGCCTTGCAGGCCGAGCGTGATTTCGGTCTGCATGTCCGCGAGCTTTTTCTGGATCAGCTGGTTCGCGGCGAGCGGCCGGCCGAACTGCTGGCGGTCGAGCACGTACTGGCGCGCGGTGTGCCAGCACGATTCGGCGGCGCCCAGCGCGCCCCAGGCGATCCCGTAGCGGGCCGAGTTCAGGCACGTGAACGGGCCGCGCAGGCCGCTCACGTTCGGCATCAGGTTCTCTTCCGGTACGAACACCTCGTCGAGGACGATCTCGCCGGTGATCGATGCGCGCAGCCCGACCTTGCCGTGGATCGCGGGCGCCGACAGGCCCTTCCAGCCCTTTTCGAGGATGAAGCCGCGGATCGCGTCCTTGCCGTTCTCCTCGAGCTTCGCCCACACGACGAAGACGTCGGCGATCGGCGAGTTCGTGATCCACATCTTCGCGCCGGACAGCGAGTAGCCGCCGGGCACCTTCTTCGCGCGGGTGACCATGCTGCCCGGGTCGGAGCCATGGTTCGGCTCGGTCAGCCCGAAACAGCCGATCCATTCACCGGTCGCGAGTTTCGGCAGGTATTTCTGCTTCTGCGCGTCGGAGCCGAATTCGTAAATCGGCACCATCACGAGCGACGACTGGACGGACATCATCGACCGGTAGCCCGAATCGACGCGTTCGACTTCGCGCGCGATCAGTCCGTAGCTCACGTAATTGAGGCCGGGGCCGCCATATTCTTCGGGAATCGTCGGGCCGAGCAGGCCGACTTCGCCCATCTCGCGGAAGATTTCGGCGTCGGTGCGCTCGTGGCGGAACGCCTCGGTGACGCGCGGGGCGAGCTTGTCCTGCGCATACGCCTGCGCCGCGTCGCGCACCATCCGCTCTTCTTCGGTCAGTTGCTGGTCGAGCAGCAGCGGATCGTCCCAATGAAAAGTTGCAGCACTCATCGTCTCATCTCCTGTCGGGCAAAGCCGGCGCTTCAGCGCTTGCTCCGGCCCCATGCCAAAAGTTCGCTTGACTCGTGTTCCGCTGTGCGGAACAATGTTTTGCAAATCGAACCCAGTGTAGCACCAGATGACACTTTCAACCATCGACGAAACCACGATCGACGAGCGCAAGTTCGTCGTCGCGCTCGCGCGCGGGCTCGACCTGCTGCGCGCATTCCGGCCCGGCGAGACGATGCTCGGCAACCGCGACTTCGCGGAGCGCACGGGGCTGCCGAAAGCGACCGTGAACCGGCTCGCCTATACGCTGACCGTGCTCGGCTACCTGCGCTACGACGAGACGCTCGGAAAGTATGCGCTCGACGCCGGCGTGCTGTCGCTCGGCTACGCGCTGCTGTCCGGTTCGGGGACGCTCGACCTCGCGCGGCCGCACATGCAGGCGCTCGCGCGCGACATCGGCGCGGCCGTGTCGCTCGGCTGCCGCGACGGGCTCGACATGATCTATCTGGAGACGATCCGCAGCGAGACCGCGCTGACGCTCGGGCTCGCGCCCGGTTCGCGGCTGTCGATGCTGACGAGCTCGATGGGGCGCGCGTATCTGGCCGTACAGCCGGAGGACGTGCGCCGCGCGCTCTATGCGGAGCTGCACCGCGCGGCCGGCGGCGCGGCCGACGCCGATGCGCTCGTCGCCGCCGCGCAGCACGCGGTGGCCGAGTTCCCGGCGGGCGGTTGCTGTTATTCGTTCCGGGCGTGGCACATGGACGTCAACGCGGCGGCCGTGCCGTTTCGCGAGCCGCGCGAGGGGCGCTGGCTGATCCTGAGCTGCAGCGGCCCCGCATCGTCGATGGACGAGGAGGTGTTTCGCACGCAGGTCGGGCCGAAGCTGAAGGCGCTCGCGCAGCGGCTCGGGCAGACGGCCTGAGAAACGCGGCGCGTGTTGCCCTCGCACCGCAACCGCGTCGTCGCCGGTGAAGGTGTTGGTGATGGTGACGGCGGGTGACGGCTGCCGCCGTCTCTTGTGCCGCGCTCGAACCGCGCTCATCATCGTTCGCCAGCTTCCCGGCGACGAGGTCTGCGATGTCTCACCCCGAATCCATGGAAGGCGGATGCGCGTGCGGCGCGATCCGCTACCGTATCGCCCAGGTCCCGACCGACGCCGGCTTCTGCCACTGCCGGCTCTGCCAGCGCACGACCGGTGCGGCGGTCGTCGCATCGGCATCGGTGCCGATCGACGCGTTCGAATACCTGCAGGGCGAACCGACCGTCTACGCGTCGAGCGCGTGGGGCGAGCGGCGCTTCTGCGGCCGTTGCGGCGCGCAGCTCGAATACCGGCTGAACGACGCGCCGAAAACGGTCGAGATCAATTACGCCACGCTCGATGAGCCGTCGCGGCTACGTCCGGCGTGGCACGTCTGGTATGGGGATCGTTTCCCGGGCATCGAGATCGACGACGATCTGCCCAAGTACGACGATGGTGGAAGCGCGTAAGCGGTAACTGTCTGCACTGACGGGCAGGCGCCGAGCCGCGGTCGCCCCAGGCCATCCGATCGCTTCATCCTTCTTCAAGCGGCGCGACACCCTCGCCGCGCATCCGGCGCGCCGCTCCCCGCGTGCGCCGGCTACCTCCTGTCCGTTCAGGCCGTCACGACCTTCGCGAACACGGGCCCCTGCATGAACCGCACGTCGTGCTGGCGCAGCAGCTCGCACTGCGTTTCGTCGACGACGCCGTCGAAGATCAGCGGAATCCGCACGCGCTGCGCATATGCGACGAGCGCCTTGACCATCCCGTCGCGCAACGCGATGCCCGCATCCATCTTGATGTAGTCGGGGCGCGCCATGTCGGATTCGACCGCGAGGATGCGGCCCGGGTCGGGCAGCTTGTCCGCCACCTTGAAGCCGTGATGCTGGTAGCTGCGTGTCAGGTAGCCGAGGAAGGTCTTGTGCGCGACCGCGACCGCCGGCAGCTCGATCACGATCCGCTCGGGCGGCAGCCCGAAGCGCTGCAGCACCGACGAGAAATGCTTGCCGTGGTCGTACTTCACGCTCTTCAGCAGGCGTTCGTGCACGCGCAGGAACAACAGCCCGTGGCGCTGGGCGCCGAAGAAATTGATTGCGTGCAGTGCGCGCGACAGGCGGTCGATCGCCACGAGCGTCTGGTCGTCGACGGCCGAGTCGACCGGATCGTGCGGCGCGCCCGTGACGACGGTCACGGCCTGGAAGCCGAGCTCGTCGCCATAGCGCTCGATGGCGTCGGCGAACGACGTCGATTGCGGCGCGCCCGGCATCGTCACGTCGTAGATCGGTTCGTAGGCGCTGCCGAGCGTGCGCTCGGGCAGGTTCGCGCTTGCGGTGCCGCCATCGGCGAGCGCGAGGTGATCCCGCAGATACGGCAGTTGCCCGGCACGGGCGACCAGCTCGGGAATGGTGGGCGGAATCATCGGCGTGAGAAGGAAAAACGGCGGCCGAACGGGCCGCCTCGTAGCTTGATATTAGCAGTGCCGGCCAAGCTCGGCTCGGCGTTTCACTTATATGGTTATCCCGTCTTCGAGCCTCCGCCTAGGGTTTACGTTGATTTCACTATTCGTAATTGGTTTTACTATTCGTAAATCCAGAATTTGTCGCCGATCAAGAAATGCGGCAGGCGGGCGCCGCGAAACGGCGCCGTTCGCGAATCAACAGGAAGCAAGGAGCGAGACGTGGCGGTTGACAGGAATGGGACGCGGGACGGCGGCGCGGCGCGCCGGCAGGCGACGGGCGGGATGACGGGCGAGCAGGCGCGCGCCCGGCAGGGTTGAGGGGCGGACGGCGACCATGAGCATCGATTACCAGACGCTGAAGTTCGAATACCGTCCGCGTGCGCAGGACGCAACCGTTCACCCGGTGATCGTCGTCGGCGCGGGCCCGGTGGGCCTCGCGGCGGCGATCGACCTCGCGCAGCAGGGCGTGCCCGTCGTGCTGCTCGACGACGACGACACGCTGTCCACCGGCTCGCGCGCGATCTGCTTCGCGAAGCGCACGCTCGAGATCTTCGACCGGCTAGGCTGCGGCGAGCGCTTCGTCGACAAGGGTGTCAGCTGGCACGTCGGCAAGGTGTTCCTGCAGGACGAGCAACTGTACGCATTCGACCTGCTGCCCGAGGAAGGGCATGCGCGCCCCGCGTTCATCAACCTGCAGCAGTACTACGTCGAAGGTTATCTGGCCGATCGTGCGTTCGAGCTGCCGAACATCGATATCCGCTGGAAGCACAAGGTGACGGGCATCGAGCAGGCGGCCGAACACGCGGTGCTGACGATCGAGACGCCGGAAGGCCTCGCGACGCTGCGCGCGCAGTACGTGATCGCGGCCGACGGCTCGCGCAGCCCGATGCGCACGATGATGGGCCTCGAAAGCCACGGCCGCACGTTCAAGGACCGCTTCCTGATCGCCGACGTGAAGATGAAGGCGGAGTTTCCGACCGAGCGCTGGTTCTGGTTCGACCCGCCGTTCCACCCCAATCAGTCGGTGCTGCTGCATCGCCAGCCCGACAACGTGTGGCGCATCGACTTCCAGCTCGGCTGGGATGCCGATCCGGTCGCCGAGAAGCAGCCGGAGCGCGTGATCCCGCGCGTGCGCGCGCTGCTCGGGCCGGACGTCGAGTTCGAGCTCGAATGGGTGAGCGTCTATACGTTCCGCTGCCAGCGGATGGATACGTTCCGTCACGGCCGCGTACTGTTCGCGGGCGACTCCGCGCACGGCGTGTCGCCGTTCGGCGCGCGCGGCGCGAACAGCGGCGTGCAGGACGCCGACAACCTCGCCTGGAAGCTGAAGCTCGTGCTCGACGGCCGTTCGGCCGACCGCCTGCTCGATACGTATGCGAGCGAGCGCGAGTTCGCGGCCGACGAGAACATCCGCAACTCGACGCGCTCGACGGACTTCATCACGCCGAAAAGCCCGGTGTCGCGCGTATTCCGCGACGCGACGCTGAAGCTCGCGCGCGACTGCGAGTTCGCGCGCAAGCTCGTGAACAGCGGCCGCCTGTCGGTGCCGGCGGTGCTGGCCGACTCGCCGCTGAACACGCCGGACCGCAATGGCGACGCATTCGCGGGTGCGATGCGCCCGGGCGCGGCGGCAGCCGATGCGCCGGTGCGTGCACAGGGCGCGCCGGGCTGGCTGCTGCAGCATCTGGGCAGCGGCTTCACCGGCGTGCTGTTCGGGCTGCCGGGCGATGCGGGCGCGCTCGCGCAGGCGCTCGACGGCCTCGCGTTGCCGGTGCGGCCCGTGCTCGTCGTGCCGGCCGGGCACGCGCAGCCGGTCGCGGGTGTCGACGTCGTGGAGGACGTCGACGGTTTCGCCGCGCAACGCTACGACGCGAAGCCCGGCACGTTCTACCTGCTGCGCCCCGACCAGCATGTCTGTGCCCGCATGCGCACGCTCGAGCGCCAGGCGCTTGCCGACGCGCTGGCGCGCGCGACCTGCGCACGCTGAATACGATAAAGACACCGGAGACTCCGTCATGCCCTCACTCGACACCCGCCCGCGCCTGGCTGACCCGGACGCGTTCTATGAAGCGCTGATCGACATGCATCGCGACCTGTCCGACGCCGACAGCCAGCTCGTCAACGCGAAGCTGATCCTGCTGCTCGCGAACCAGATCGGTGACGCCGACGTGCTGCGCGAAGCGATGGCGCTCGCGCGCCAGGGCGTGACGCCGCCCGTGCATCCGGCCGCCGAGGTCGCGCAATGAGCGCGGCGCCGGCCGACGCACGCGTGCTCGAAGTCGAGCACGTGATCGACGAAACCCATCGCCCGGGTTTTCACTGGATGCTGCTCGTGCTGTGCGGGCTGTGCCTCGTGATCGACGGGTTCGATGCGCAGGCGATGGGCTACGTCGCCCCGAGCGTGATTGCCGAATGGGGCGTGCCGAAACAGGCGCTCGGGCCGGTGTTCAGCGCGAGCCTGTTCGGGATGCTGCTCGGCGCGCTCGGGCTGTCGGTGCTGGCCGACCGGATCGGGCGGCGCCCGGTGCTGATCGGTTCGACGCTGTTCTTCGCGGCGACGATGCTCGCGACGCCGTTCGCGGGTTCGATCCCGGTGCTGATGGCGCTGCGCTTCGTCACGGGCCTCGGCCTCGGCTGCATCATGCCGAACGCGATGGCGCTGGTCGGCGAGTTCAGCCCGGCCGCGCATCGTGTGAAGCGGATGATGATCGTATCGTGCGGCTTCACGCTCGGCGCGGCGCTCGGCGGCTTCATCAGCGCCGCGCTGATTCCGGCGCTCGGCTGGCGTTCGGTGTTCTTCGTCGGCGGCGCGGTGCCGCTCGTGCTCACGATTGCGATGGCCGCGCGGCTGCCCGAATCGCTGCAGTTCCTGGTGCTGAAAGGGCGCGTCGCGCAGGCGCGCGACTGGCTCGCGGGTTTCGCGCCGCAGGCCGGCATCGATGCGAACACGCGGCTCGTCGTGCGCGAGCGGGCCGCGACCGGCGCGCCGGTCGCCGAGCTGTTCAGCCATGGCCGCCTGCCGGTCACGCTGCTGCTGTGGGCGATCAGCTTCATGAACCTGATCGACCTGTATTTCCTGTCGAACTGGCTGCCGACGGTGATGCGCGATGCCGGTTATTCGCCGGGTACGGCCGTGATCGTCGGCACGGTACTGCAGACGGGCGGCGTGATCGGCACGCTGTCGCTCGGCTGGTTCATCGAACGCTACGGCTTCGTGCGTGTGCTGTTCGCCTGCTTTGCGTGCGCCGCGGTGTCGGTCGGGTTGATCGGCTCGGTCGCGCATGCGCTGCCGTGGCTGCTCGTGGTCGTGTTCGCGGGCGGGTTCTGCGTGGTCGGCGGGCAGCCGGCCGTGAACGCGCTCGCGGGCCAGTATTACCCGACGTCGCTGCGCTCGACGGGCATCGGCTGGAGCCTCGGCATCGGCCGGATCGGCTCGGTGCTCGGGCCGCTCGTCGGCGGGCAACTGATTGCGCTCAACTGGTCGAACGGCGCGCTGTTCCACGCGGCCGCGGTGCCCGTGCTGTGCTCGGCGCTGTTCGTCCTCGGGCTTGCGGGCGTAACGCGGCGCAACGGCGTGCAGGCGCCGACCGCCGCCACGAATTGAGGGAGAAAGGAAACGATGACGCTTGACCTGTCGAAACCGGCAAATGCCGGCTACCTGAGCGGTTTCGCGAACGAATTCGCGACCGAGGCACTGCCCGGCGCGCTGCCGCACGGCCGCAACTCGCCGCAGCGCGCGCCGTACGGGCTGTATGCGGAGCAACTGTCGGGCACCGCGTTTACCGCGCCGCGTGGCCACAACCGCCGCTCGTGGCTGTACCGCATCCGCCCGGCGGCCGTGCATCGGCCGTTCGAGCCGTACGCGGGCCCGCAGCGGCTCGTGTCGGAATTCGGCGACTCGGCCGACGTGCCGCCGACGCCGCCGAACCAGCTGCGCTGGGACCCGCTGCCGATGCCGGTCGAGCCGACCGATTTCGTCGAAGGGCTGGTGACGATGGCCGGCAACGGGTCGGCCGCCGCGATGAACGGTTGCGCGATCCACCTGTACGCGGCGAACCGCTCGATGCAGGAGCGCTTTTTCTACAGCGCCGACGGCGAACTGCTGATCGTGCCGCAGCAGGGGCGCCTGTTCATCGCGACGGAATTCGGCCGGCTCGACGTCGAGCCGTTCGAGATCGCGGTGATCCCGCGCGGCGTGCGTTTCTCTGTCGCGCTGCCGGACGGCGATGCGCGCGGCTACATCTGCGAAAACTTCGGCGCGCTGCTGCGTCTGCCGGACCTCGGCCCGATCGGCTCGAACGGCCTCGCGAACCCGCGCGACTTCCTGACGCCGCAGGCCGCTTACGAAGACCGCGAAGGCGCGTTCGAGCTGATCGCGAAGCTGAACGGCCGGCTGTGGCGCGCGGACATCGGCCATTCGCCGCTCGACGTCGTTGCGTGGCACGGCAACTACGCGCCGTACAAATACGACCTGCGCCTGTTCAACACGATCGGCTCGATCAGCTACGACCATCCCGATCCGTCGATCTTCCTGGTGCTGCAGTCGCAGAGCGACACGCCGGGCGTCGACACGATCGACTTCGTGATCTTCCCGCCGCGCTGGCTCGCGGCCGAGGATACGTTCCGCCCGCCCTGGTTCCACCGCAACGTCGCGAGCGAGTTCATGGGGCTCGTGCACGGCGCGTACGACGCCAAGGCCGAAGGCTTCGTGCCGGGCGGCGCGAGCCTGCACAACTGCATGTCGGGCCACGGGCCCGACGCGGACACGTTCGAGAAGGCGTCCGCGAGCGATACGAGCAAGCCGCACAAGGTCGACGCGACGATGGCGTTCATGTTCGAAACCCGCACGCTGATCCGGCCGACGCGCTACGCGCTCGACACCGCGCAGCTGCAGGCCGACTACTTCGAATGCTGGCAAGGCATCAAGAAACACTTCAATCCGGAGCAACGATGAGCGATACCCAAGACTGGCGCGCGACGCTCGACCCGGCCCGCAAGAGCTGGGTCGAGACGGCGAACGATCCCGCCTGCGATTTCCCGATCCAGAACCTGCCGTTCGGGATCTTCAGCGATGCGAAGCAACCGGCGCGCCGCGCGGGCGTCGCGCTCGGCGACCAGATCGTCGATCTTGCGGCGCTCGTGCGTGCGGGCCTCGTGACGCTGCCGACCGATGTCGATGCGTTCGCCGCGCCGACGCTCAACGCGTTCATCGCGCTCGGCCGCGACGCGTGGCGCAGCGTGCGTGTGCAACTGTCGGCGCTGTTCTCGAACGATAACGCGACACTGCGCGACGACGCAGCGCTGCGCGCGCAGGTGCTCGTCGCGCAGCGCGACGCGGTGCTGCATCTGCCGGTCGAGATTCCCGGCTACACCGATTTCTATTCGTCGAAGGAACATGCGACCAACGTCGGCTCGATGTTCCGCGATCCGAAGAACGCGCTGCTGCCGAACTGGTCGGAGATGCCGATCGGCTACAACGGCCGCGCATCGTCGGTGGTCGTCAGCGGCACGCCGGTGCGGCGGCCGAACGGGCAACTGAAGCTGCCCGACCAGGAGCGCCCGGTGTTCGGCGCGTGCCGCAAGCTCGACATCGAACTGGAGACGGGTTTCATCGTCGGCAAGGGCAACGCGCTCGGCGAGCCGATCGCGTGCGAGGACGCGGAAGCGCACATCTTCGGGATGGTGCTGCTGAACGACTGGAGCGCGCGCGACATCCAGCAGTGGGAATACGTGCCGCTCGGCCCGTTCAACTCGAAGGGCTTCGCGACGACGATCTCGCCGTGGATCGTCACGCTCGACGCGCTCGAACCGTTCCGCGTCGCGCAGCCTGAGCAGTCGCCGCAGCCGCTCGCGTATCTGCGCCATGCGGGCAAGCATGCGTTCGATATCGCGCTCGAAGTGACGCTGCGCGCCGAAGGGGCGGCCGAGGCCACGTCGATCTGCCGCACGAATTTCAGGCACATGTACTGGACGATGGCGCAGCAGCTCGCGCATCACACGGTGGCCGGCTGCAACACGCGCGTGGGCGACCTGATGGGCTCGGGTACGATCAGCGGGCCGACGAAGGATTCGTTCGGCAGCCTGCTCGAACTGACGTGGAACGGCAAGGAGCCGGTCGCGCTGAACGGCGGCGGCAGTCGCACCTTCATCGAGGACGGCGACGAACTCACGCTCGCCGGATGGTGCCAGGGCGACGGCTATCGCGTCGGGTTCGGCACGTGTGCCGGCAAGATCCTCCCCGCGCGGAGCGCCTGACGGCGCGCGGCGCGACACGCAACAGATCGTTCGGAAGGACAGGGCGGTCCGCGTTGCGCGGGCCGTTTTCGTTTGGCAGGCCGGGGGGCGGCGCGTGTGCGTCCGTGTGGGGCGCCGAGTATGAGCGTTAATGTTTGAGTCTGCGTCTGCGTCTGCGTCTGCGACATCGACATCGACATCGACATCGACATCGACAGCGCCGATATCAGACCGCGCGCTGCAACGCGGCGCGGCGCTCCCACAGCGCGGCCGCGACGAACGCGGCGACACAGACGACCAGCACGCCGACCAGCGCGTTGCTGCCCAGTTGCTCCATCAACGCGCCGGCGACCAGCGGGCCGCCGAAGCTCGCGGCGCTCCACGACGCCGACACGAGCGAACTCGCGGTGACGAGCGCCGCGCCGCGGAAGCGTTCGCCGCACGCGACGAGCGACAGCGTGTAGATGCTGCCGGCCGCCGCGCCGAGCACGAACAGCAGCGGCCAGCACAGCCATGGGTTCGCGATGACGAGCGGCAGCAGCGGCAGGCCGGCCAGCACGATCCAGCCCGCACCGAGGTGCACGCGTTCGCGGCCGAGCTTGTCCGCGAGCCAGCCGATCGGGAACTGCATCGCGGTATCGCCGAACAGCATGATCGACGCGAGCAGCACGGCCGTGGCGCTCGCGACGCCGTGATCCATCGCGTAGAGCGGCAGCAGCGACAGCGCGAGCGTATCGAACAGCGCGAAGAAACCGGTGCCGATGATCAGCGCGGGCATGCGCGGCAGCACGTCGAGCCAGCGGCCGTGCGCTTCGTGATGCGCGTCGTCGCCGGCTAGCGGCGCGCGCCGGATCGTCGCGAGCGTCGGCAGCGCGAGCAGGAACAGCGCGCCGCACAGCGCGAAGCGGATGCTCGTCGCACCGGCGATCTGGCTCACGAGCACGGGGCCCGCCATCTGGAACAGCGTGAAATTGGTTGCGTAGATCGCGACGACACGGCCGCGCGTCGAATCGTCGGCGAGCTGGTTGACCCACGCCTCGCCGATCGTGAACAGCAGCATCAGCGCGGCGCCGCACAGCACGCGCAGCGCGCCCCACAGGATCAGGTTCGACGTGAACTGCATCAGCGCCGTGGCTGCCGCGAGCAGCACGACCGATACGACGATCGCGCGGCGCGAGCCGATGTGGCGTGCGAGCGCGGTGACGAACGGGACGATCGCGAGGCCGCCGAGGGCCTGCGCGGCGGTCAGCATGCCGACGACGTTGGTGCCGTGCCCGGCCTCGGTCAGCGCGAGTGCGGTGAGCGGCAGTGTGGCGCCGGTGCCGAGGCCGACGACCGCGACGCTCAGGATCAGCGCGAGGAAATCGCGATTCAGAATGGCTTTCATCGGCCGGGATGCTACACCGCGGACCTTGAAAGGTCCATGAAGGCCATCAGGTTCGGATGGTGTTGCTGGCGTTGCGCGCGCAACGAATGCGTACGGGGCGGCGTTACACGTATTCGGTCGGCACGGTCACCGGGCGGCGTTCGAGCGACGCCGACCACAGCGTGAGCGCCAGCGCGGCGACGGCCATCGCGACGCCGACCCACGGCAGGCTCACGAGCGACACGCCGGAGCCGATCGCCATCCCGCCGAGCCACGCGCCCGTCGCGTTGCCGAGGTTGAATGCGCCCTGGTTCAGCGTCGATGCGAGGTTCGGCGCATCGCTTGCGCGGTCGACGATCAGGATCTGCAGCGGCGGCACGATCGCGAACGCGAGGATGCCCCACACGAAGATCGTCGCGAGCGCGGCGAACGGCAGGTGCATCGTGCCCGCGAACAGCGCGAGGACCACGCCGATCAGCGCGAGCGTCGCGATCAGCGACGGCATCCGGCGCCAGTCGGCGAGCTTGCCGCCGAGCGTGCCGCCCACCGTCAGCCCGAGGCCGAACAGCAGCAGCACGTAGGTGACCTGGCGCGGGGAGAAGCCCGTCACGTCCTCGAGGATCGGCGTGATGTAGGTGAACACGCTGAACAGGCTTGCCGACGCGAGCACGCTGATGCCGAGCACCATCAGCACCTGCGGATGCTTCAGCACGCTGAATTCGCGCGTGATGCTGGTGTCGGGCATCGCGAGATTCCTTGGCAGGCAGGCGGCGAGCGCGGCGGCCGCGGCGATGCCGATGCCGGTGACGGCCCAGAACGTCGCGCGCCAGCCGAATGCCTGGCCGAGCGCGGTGCCGAGCGGCACGCCGAGCACGTTCGCGAGCGTGAGGCCGGTGAACATCAGGGCGATCGCCTGTGCGCGGCGGTTCGGTGCGACGAGGTTGCTCGCGACCACCGAGCCGATCCCGAAGAACGCGCCGTGGCAGAACGCGGTGACGACGCGCGCAGCCATCAGCACCGCGTAGCCCGGTGCGATCGCGCAGAACAGGTTCCCCGCGATGAACAATCCGATCAGGCCCATCAGCGCGCGCTTGCGCGGCATCTTCGCGGTGACGATCGCGAGGATCGGCGCACCGATCGTCACGCCGAGCGCGTAACCCGACACGAGCATCCCGGCGGCCGGGATCGACACGCCGAGATCGCGCGCGACGTTGGGCAGCAGCCCCATGATCACGAATTCGGTGGTACCGATTCCAAATGCGGCGACGGCGAGGGCGAAAAGAGGTAAGGGCATCGCGGTGGGCTCGGGAAAAGCCGCCGCTCGGGCTGGCGCAGGATGCGCGGGACGGGCGGGCGGGAGGCGAACGACAGTCGCGATTCTACTTCAGTGAAAACCCCTATGCTTGGGGCCAAAACGGATGTTGCCGGCGTGCGACGAGGCTGCGCGCTTGAAGCTCACAGTGTGGGATTCAACGGGGCTTGCCGCGGTGAATGTGCCGGTGTCGGCACGATGCCGGCGACCGCGTACACGTCAGGCGATGCGTTCGGGGGAGCCGTCGACGCTCGTGGTCGGCGCGCCCGGGGTGCTTGCGGAGCCGGAGGCCGTGCCGGTGCCCGCTGTCGCGTCCGCGCGCGTCGAAGGCGTCGAAGGCGTGCCGGCGACATCGATCGGGGCCGGATCGTCCCAGCCGTTTTCGAACAGGCACGCTTCGATCGGCATCCGTGCGGCCCAACGCTCCTGCTCGAGCATCGGCTTCGCATAGAACGCGTCGACGTGCCCGACGCACAGCACGGCGATCGGCTTCGCGCCGTCGGGCATGCGCAGCAGCGCGCGCAGCGCGTCGACGTCGAACAGCGAGACCCAGCCCATCCCGAGCCCTTCGGCGCGGGCCGCGAGCCACATGTTCTGGATCGCGCACGCGGCGGATGCGAGATCCATTTCCGGCAGCGTGCGGCGGCCGAACACGTGGCGCTCGCGGCCGTCGGCGAGCGCGACGACCAGCAGCTCGCCGCATTCGCGCACGCCTTCGACTTTCAGCCGCATGAATTCGTCCTGGCGCTCGCCGAGTGCGTCGGCGGTCGCGCGGCGCTCGGCCTCGACCAGCGCGTGGATCGCGGTGCGCAGCGCGGGATCGGTGATGCGGATGAAGCGCCACGGCTGCATGAAGCCGACGCTCGGCGCGTGATGCGCCGCGCGCAGCAGGCGCGCGAGCACGGCGGGATCGACGGGCGCCGGCGTAAAGTGGCGCATGTCGCGCCGTTCGAAAATGGCGCGGTAGACGGCGGCGATGTCGGAATCGTCGAAACGCATGAGCGGGAGGGGCGGGATAACGTCGGCGCAACGATAGCAGACGGCGCACCGGAATCGTCACATCGGTCGAAACAAAGCGCGAAATTGTTGATGAAACGCGCGTCGTTTGCAGCGATGGCCATAAGCAAACGATTGCGGTGGCGCCGGCAACCGTCAAATGAGCCGTTTTCGTCGGTTTGTCAGCGATTCGCGGTCACGACGTTCTGCGGCGTGCCCGCATGCCAGGCCTCGATGTTCAGCAGCGTCGTGTGCGCGATCTCGGCCAGCGCTTCGCGCGTGAAGAACGCCTGGTGGGACGTGACGATCACGTTGGGGAACGTCAGCAGGCGGGCGAGCACGTCGTCCTGCAGCGGCAGGTCGGAGTGATCCTCGAAGAAGAGCCCGCTTTCCTCTTCGTACACGTCGAGCCCGAGATGGCCGAGCTGGCCGCTCTTGAGCGCATCGACCAGCGCCTGCGCATCGACAAGGCCGCCGCGCCCGGTGTTGATCAGCATCGCGCCATGCTTCATCCGCGCGAGCGTCCGTTCGTTGATCAGGTGGTGCGTCGACGGCAGCAGCGGGCAGTGCAGGCTGACGATGTCGGCGTGGTGCAGCAGTTCGTCGAGCTCGACATAACGCGCGCCGAACGCGATCAGTTCGTCGTTGTACGGCGGCACCGAGTGCGCGAGCACATGCATCCCGAAGCCCATCATGATCTTCGCGAACACGCTGCCGATGATGCCGGTACCGATCACGCCGACGGTCTTGCCGTGCAAGTCGAAGCCGAGCAGGCCGTTCAGCGAGAAGTCGCCTTCGCGGGTGCGCGCGACCGCGCGCGGCAGGCGGCGGTTGAGCGCGAGGATCAGCGCGACCGCGTGCTCGGCCACCGCGTGCGGCGAATAGGCGGGCACGCGCACGACCGTGATGCCGAGCCGCTCGGCGGCGGCCAGGTCGACATGGTTGAAGCCCGCCGAGCGCAGCGCGATCAGGCGCGTGCCGCCGTCGGCCAGCCGTGCGAGCACGGCCGCGTCGACGGTGTCGTTGACGAACGGGCAGACGACCCCATAACCGTGCGCGAGGATCGCGGTTTCCGCGTCGAGGTGCGACGGCTGGAAGTGCAGCCGATAGCCGAACTGCTGGTTGGCGGCAGCGAACGAATCGTCGTCGTACTGCCGGCTGCTGAACAGGATCACGCGCACGCTGCATCTCCGAAGGCTGACGCGCGCAGTTTACTGCAGGCCCGTGACGATGTCGGAGCGGTCGGGCCCGCGCGGCGGCCGCAGGAAGCCGTAGTCGGTTCGTTCGCGGGCCGGCTGCGCACTGAAGTGATCGAGCGCGTGCTCGACGAAGCTGCGCGTGCGGGCCGGCACGTACTGGCGGTTCGGGTAGACAAGCGACAGTTGCGTGTCGGGATCGTCGATCCGGTAGCCGGCCATCAGCCGCACGAGCGTGCCGTTCGCGAGCGCGCCTGCGACGCACGGCTCGGGCAGCACCGCGATGCCGGCGCCGGCCACGGCCGCCGCCTGGACGAGCGCGAGCTGGTTGACCGTGCAGGTCGGGCGCACCGTGACGGAATGCGCGATGCCGTCGTGGCCGACCAGTTGCCACGCGGGCGCATGCTGGTGCGATGCGAGCGTGACCCAGTCGTGGCCCGGCAGGTCGTCGGGCAAGCGCGGCTCGCCGCGTCGCTCGAGATAGGCCGGTGCCGCGCACGCGACGAACGGGTTCGGCGCGAGCGCGTGGCCGATCAGCGTCGGGTTGCCGTCGAGCCGGTTGCCCGTGACGATGCCGACGTCGTAACCCGAATCGAGCACGTCGAGCGGCCCCTCGGAGACGGTCAGCTGCACGCGCAACTCGGGGTAGCGGTGCCGGAAGCTGCTGACGAGCGGCGTCAGTGCAAGCGGCGACAGCAGGCCCGACGCGACGACGCGCAGCGTGCCGGCCGGTTCGCGCACGGCATGCGCGACGGACGATTCGAGGTGGTCGAATTCCTCGAGCAGCGCACGGCACCCGTCGAGGTAGCGCACGCCGGCCTCGGTAAGCGACAGGTTGCGCGTGGTGCGGTGGATCAGCCGTGTGTTCAGGTGGCCCTCGAGCATCGCGATCGAACGCGTGACGAGTGCATTGGACACGCCGAGATGGTGCGCCGCGCGTCGAAAGCTCTGCTGCTCGGCGACGCAGACGAATACACGCATGGTCTGAATCTGGTTCATGGCTTGCGTATTTCTGGCCCGGTTGATTGATTATGGTTGACGCTTTTCGCCGCGCAACCTCGAAAGCGTATCGCGCGGCACCCAGTTTTCCTTCGTATCGAAAAATCGTTTTTTTCGATTCCGCAGACGATTGTTCAATACAGAAGCGATATCCGTCAACCTGCGAAAAGGGGCGGGTTGCGGAAAATCGAAATAGGGAGTAACGCGTTAAACACGGTGCTGTATCGATGCCTGCCGTTCAAAGACGGCAGGGTATTAGAGCAAGCGCTGGGTTTCTGGTATTTCATATGTCAATCAATGGGTTGTAGGCAATTCTGGTGCACTTGCTCCGGTATTGAAGGGAAGCGTACCCCAATACATGCAGAGGTAATGGATGTTTTTTGGGGCGGCACGTCGATTTTGCGTGCCGGATTCCATGAGGCGATTTTTAGGGCGGATTCGGTCTATTTTTTTGATGCAGAAGTCGCGTTGAACCGGCGGTTTCGACGAATCACGGTGTTATTGACGGAGAAAATCGTGCGCGTGGCGTACCAATGGAACCGTTTCACAACCTCGCCCGCAATCGTTTCTCATTTCGAATGGCTGGCGTGCGGCACACGCACGGCTGGCTGGCCCGGTCCGGCGACCGGGCCAGCGTTGCGCTGTCCGGTCGTGCGTGCCTCTTGCGCGAGGCGGCGGAACACGGAATGATCGATCAGTTCGCCATGCAGCGCGGCGAGCGTCCGTGCACTTCCTTTCCTCACCTTTTACCCGCCATGTCCATCGATTACTCGCCGATTCCCTGTCCCGTCGTCGTGCCGCTCGACGCGATCCTGCCCGAAGAACCGCTGCTGATGATGGGGGCCGGCCCGGTTCCGATCCCGGCCGCCGTCGCGAAGGCGAACACGATCGTGATCAACCACCTCGGCGCGACGATGGCGAAGATCATCGAGCAGGTGAAGGAGATGGCGCGCTACGTGTTCCAGACCCGCACGAAGTGGGTGCTCGGCGTCGCGGGCCCCGGTTCGGCCGCGATGGAAATGGCGATCTCGAACCTCGCGTGGCGCGGTACCCGCGTGCTGTCGATCCGCAATGGCTTCTTCAGCGCGCGGATGGCCGAGATGGCCACGCGCGTCGGCGCCGACGTCGCGACGCTCGAAGTGGCCGATCGCGCGGTCGCGAGCCTCGACGAGATCGCGGATGCCATCGCGCGCGAGCGGCCCGAGATCGTCACGATCGTGCAGGGCGAGACGTCGAACACCGTGTGGAACCGCGACCTGCGCGACATCGCGGCGCTCGCGAAGGCGGCCGGCGCGCTGGTCGTGGTCGACGCGGTGTGCACGCTGTCGACGATGCCGCTCGAGATGGACGCGTGGGGCATCGACGCGGTGATCACGGGCGGCCAGAAAGGGCTGTCGTCGATTCCCGGCGTATCGCTGATCGCGTTCTCCGACGCCGCGTGGGACCGGATGAAGCAGCGCCCCGAACCGAACGCGCACTGGTGCCTCGACATGGCGCTCGCGGAGAATTTCTGGCACAACGCGGGCTATCACTACACGGCACCCGTGTCGGGCGTGCTCGCGCTGCACGAAGCGCTGCGGCTCGTCTGCGCGGAGACGCTCGAAAGCCGCTTCGCGCGCCACCTGCGCTGCTCGCTTGCGCTGCAGGCAGGCGTCGAGTCGATGGGGCTCAAGCTCTATGCGCCGAAGGATTGCCGGCTGAACTCGGTCGTCGGGATCGAGACGCCGGAAGGGCTGACGCCGGGGATGGTCTGCGGCCACATCTCGAAGCAGTACCAGGTCGAGATCTCGGGCTCGTTCGGGTTGCCGATCGTGCGGATCGGACAGATGGGCGAGCAGTGCCGTGAACACAACCTGTTCCGGACGCTGCATGCGTTCGGTCGCACGATGGTCGACCTGAAGGTGCCGGTCGACCTGCCGGCCGGCGTCGCGGCGCTCGAACAGGAACTGTCGCGGCGCGGCGCGTAAGCGGCGACGGGGCCGCGCTCAGCGGCCCTGCATCGCACGCCGGTAGGTATTCGGCGTCGTACCGTGAGCGTCGCGGAAGCGATGGCTGAAGTGGCCGGCGTTCGCATAGCCGCAGTCGGCTGCGATCTGCGCGAGCGGCAGCGCCGTCGTGCGCAACAGCTCGCGCGCCCGCGCCAGCCGTTGCTCGGCCACCCACGCGTGCGGCGCCCGGCCGAACGACAACCGGAACATCCGCGAGAAGTGATACTCGGACAGCGCGGCGACGTCGGCGAGTTCGCCGAGCGTCAGCGGTTGCGTCAGGTACGTGTCGATGTAGTCGCGCACGCGGCGGCGCACGGCCGGCGCGAGCCCGCCGCGGAACGACGTGTCGGTGCGGGTCGTGCTCTGCCCGCGCAGCAGCAGGCTCAGCACCTCGTGTGCGGTCTCGTTCACGCGCAGCCGCTCGTCGGCATCGTCCCAGCCGTCCAGCGCGAGCGAGCGCAGCAGGGCGGCGACGCGCGCATCCTCGAAGTAGGTGCGGTCGGCGAGCTTCAGCTCGCGCGGCTCGCGGTCAAGTTCGCGGATCGCGCGCTGCGTGAAGTGCTCGGGCAGGAAATACAGGTGGATGAAGTGCATCTCGCCGCGCACCCACCAGCGTGATTCGTGGTCGCCGGGCAGCGCGCACAGCAGGCTCGGCGCACCGTAGCGCGGCACGCGCTGGCGTTCCGTCTGGTAGCCGCCGTCGAGGTAGCACGACAGCGTGTGGTGGCCCGGCTGCTCGTAGATCGTCTCGCTTTCGTCGGTGATCCGCGTCCATTCAGCGATCGCGAGATGGTCGCCGAGCCACGCGAAGCGCTCGAGCGTCGCATTCGCGTCGGCGAGCGTGCGGCAGACCGACTGCAGGCCGAACGGCAGATCGCCGCCGGCCAGGGCGGCGGGGTGGTCGATGGGGGGCGCGGAAAGGGTGAGGCTCATGATGGGCCGAGTATAAGCGGGCGGGCGGCGCCGCGGGCGGCGGCCCGAAAAAGACCGCAATTCCGGACAATCGGCGCGCGTTGGGCGGCGGCATAGTCGGAGTCCCGTTTCACCCGTCTTTTTGGATCGTCGCCGCCATGAACCTGTCGCTTTATTTCGTCACCGTGCTGATCTGGGGCACCACCTGGATCGCGATCAAGTGGCAGCTCGGCTCCGTGCCGCCGCCCGTGTCGATCGCATGGCGCTTCTGGCTCGCGGCCGCCGTGCTGTTCGCGCTGCTGCGCGTGATGCGCCGGCCGGTGCGCCCGCCGCGCGAAGCGTGGCGTTTCCTGCTGGCGCAGGGCTTCGCGCTGTTCTGCCTGAACTTCCTGTGCTTCTACTACGCGGAACAGGTCGTGCCGAGCGGCCTCGTCGCGGTGATCTTCTCGACCGCGCCGCTGTTGAATTCGATCAACGGCCGGCTGTTCATGGGCCGCCCGCTGCGGCCGTCGGCGATCGCCGGCGCGCTGCTCGGCCTGACCGGCATCGCGTGCCTGTTCTGGCAGCAGATGGCCGGCCATCTCGACGACCACGCGACCTGGACGGGGCTCGCGATCGCGCTGGCGGGAACGATGTGCTTCTCGGCCGGCAACCTGCTGTCGAGCCGGATGCAGTCGATGGGGCTGCACCCGCTCGCGACCAACGGCTGGGCGATGCTGATCGGCGCGGCGATCCTGACCGTCGGCAGCGCAGCGGCCGGCTTACCGTTCACGCTCGACACGAGCCCGCGTTATCTCGGCGCGCTCGTCTACCTGGCCGTGCCGGGCTCGGTGATCGGTTTCACCGCCTATCTGACCCTCGTCGGCCGGATCGGGCCCGAGCGTGCCGCGTACTGCACGGTGCTGTTCCCGATCGTCGCGCTGGCGGTGTCGACGGTGTTCGAGGATTACCAGTGGTCGCCGCTCGCGGTGGTCGGGCTGCTGCTGGTGGTGGCCGGCAACCTGGTCGCGTTCGACCTGACGCGGAGGCTGTTTCCGAGGACGGCGTGACGGATGAGGGGGCTGCCCGATGTCGCCTGCCCGCTCGTCAGTTTGGTTGTCATGGTTGACTTGGTTTCGAATCGAGCCTACTCTCGAGCTTCCGGTCGTGCGAGGAGGTAGCGATGGTCAGGCAGGCTCATGCGCTTGAAGGCGCGGCTGCGGTTCTCGATGTCGAGACCGAGGAGGCGCTGCGCAGCGCCGTCGGCGCCGCGACCATGCTCGGGCCCGATCGGGCCCGGGCGCTGCTCAGGCTGTCGGACGAACAGCTGGGGCACTTGTTCAAGGTCGGCATCGCCCAGGTCATCGATCTGGCCGGCACGATCACGTTCGGCATCGCTGCCGCCGCGACCCGCGACAGGCAACCGTCCGTTCGCAGGAAACCGCCTGCGAGGCCGGTGGCCCGCGCGGATGCCGCGGCCGCCGATTTCGAGCAGCGTGCGCTGGCCGAACGGCGGGCGCTCGTCGCGAAGGGCGCGCTGCTGCCGGCCGCGGAGATCTGGGCAGGGCTCGGCATGACACGGCAGGCGCTCAGCAAGGCGGTCGTGTCGGGGCGCATCTTCGCGGTCGACGTGGGGGCGGCGCAGTACTACCCGGCCTTTTATCTGACGGGCGATATCGATCGCAAGACGCTCGGAAAGGTGACGCAATGCCTCGGTGGGTTGCCGGGGTGGAGCAAATGGCAATTCTTCACGACGCCCAAGGCGTCCCTCGGCAATGTCACGCCGCTGAAGGCGCTGTCGCAGGGGAAGCTTGCCGAGGTCGAGCGTGCCGCGGCGGCGTTCGCGGAACGCTAGGAGGCGCGGTTGACGTTGAGGCCGCCGAGCGAACACTTCGCGAATGCGACGCTGGTTACGCGGACGATTCCGCCGGCGGCGCTGGTGCGCGTTTCCCGGTACGAGACGGGCGAGCCGTACTTCGGCAAGTCGGGCGGCAACCGTTTCGACGACCCGCGCAAGCGGCGCCGGTATGGCACCAGCTATTTCGGTTTCGACCTGCACTGTGCGTTCGCCGAGACGGTGCTGCACGACGAAGTCGCCGATCTCGCCGTTGGCGGCTTTCCGCTCGTGACGACGGAGCTCGAGCGCTTCGTGCTGTCGTTTACCGGCTCGCCGCTGACGGTGGCCGTCCTGCACGGCTTGCCGCTGAAAAACCTTGGCGGCGACGGCGCGCTGTCGACCGTCGTACCGTACGGCATCCCGCAGCAATGGTCGCTCGCCGTGCACGGGCATGGCCGCCGGGTCGACGGTTTTCTGTATATGTCACGCCATCTCAACACGTCGGAAGCGCTCGTGCTTTTCGATCGTGCCGAACCGAAGCTCACGCTCGAGCGCGCCGTGCCGTTCCGGCGCCACGTCGACGCTGCCCGCGTGCTGCGGGACTTCAACATACTGCCGCGTTAAGTCACGTCAAGCCGTGCCTCGCCGGACGCCGACGAATGGCCCCGCGCGGCTTTCGCCGGAAGGAGGGCCCGTGCGATATCCCGCGGCCCGGGCGCTCATGCCGCCGCGCCGCTCCCCGCAACGCGCGCCTGCCGCTGGTACAGCACCATCGACAGCGCGACGCCCGCGGCGGCGGCCACCGCCGCGAACAGGAACACCTGCGGATAACCGAACGCGCCCGCGACATAGCCGGCGAGCGGGCCCGTGATGCCGAGCGACAGGTCGAGGAACACCGAGTACGCGGACAGCGCCGCGCCGCGGCTCGCGGGCGGCACGAGCGCGACGGCCTCGACGCCGAGTGCCGGGAAGATCAGCGCGAAGCCGAAACCCGTCAGCGCGGCGCCGACGAGCGCGACATGCGGCACCGGCGCGAGCCACAGCAGCACGAGGCCCGAGCATTCGAACGCGAACGACACGATCGCGACGCGGAAGCCGCCGTAGGTCTTGATCGTGTTCGCGAACAGCAGGCGCGCACCGATGAACAGCGTGCCGAACACGGTCAGCGACAGCGCGGCGTTCGGCCAGTGGCGCGCCGCGTAGTACAGCGTGACGAAGGTGGCGATCGAGCCGAAGCCGGCCGAGCCGAGCGCGAGGCCGAGGCCGTGCGGCAGCACGCGCGTGAACACGCTCGCATACGACATCCGTTCGCCGTGCACGAGCGGCACGGAATCGATCAGGCGCGCGAGATAGAAGCCGGCCGCGGCGAGCGCGATCACGATCACGCCGATCAGCGCCGGATTCAGCGTATGCGCGATCGCGACGCCGACCGGCGCGCCGAGCGCGAGTGCGCCGTAGGTGGCGATCCCGTTCCACGAGATGACCTTCGCGTTGTGCGTGACGCCGACCCGGCCGATGCCCCACAGGATCGCACCGGTGCCGCACAGGCTCTCGCCGACGCCGAGCACGAGCCGGCTCGCGACCAGCAGCACGAGGCTCGCGACCGGCCAGTGGGCCAGCAGCAGCGCGACGAGCAGCAGCACGCCCGACACCCCGCAGCCGACCAGCCCGCGCAGCACCGTCTGCTTCGGCCCGAGCGTATCGGCGAAGCGCCCGGCGAGCGGCCGCGACGCGAGCGTCGCGAAATACTGGACGCTGATCGCGCCGCCCGCGACGATCGCGGAAAAACCGAGGTCGTCATGGACGAAGCCCGGCAGCACCGCGAGCGGCAGGCCGATGGTCAGGTAGCAGATGAACGTGAAGCAGACGACGGACACGATTTGCAGCGTGACCGCGAACCCGCTGCGCGGCGGTGTGGCGGAATCGGTTGACATGGGGTCGGAACGAATGAGCGAAGCGAGCGGAAGACGGCGAAAAAGGGAATCGGGATTTTCCCATGGAACCGGTTTTCACGCAGGTACCATTTAGTTAGTCGCACCCCGTTTTTGACGATGGCGGACGGTGTTGAAGGCGTCGGGAACGGGTGCAGGGCACCGTGCGGAAAGGGCTGCGGGCGGCTCCGGCGTTCCCCGGCGTTCATATCGCGGCAGTTATATGGGCCCCATGCGTGATGGGCTATGGGTTGCGAAATTTGATGGTGTTAGCGTGCAAACTGTCAGAAAAACGTCGGTCGAGCGCACTGCGCAGGCCGCCTTGCCCCCCATTTGAAGAATCATCGAGACATGAGTGAGCCGATCCGCTTCTACCATCGTCACGCGATCCGCGAAGTCAGCGGCGCGGACGTCACCCGCACCGTGCTGCAGTATCTGCGCGAGGACGCGCATTGCACCGGCACCAAGGAAGGCTGCGCGGAAGGCGACTGCGGCGCATGCACGGTCGTCGTCGGCGAGCTGACCGACACCGGCGCGGTCGAGTTCAAGGCCGTCAACGCATGCATCCAGTTCCTGCCGACGCTCGACGGCAAGGCGCTGCTGACGGTCGAGGACCTGCGTCAGCCGGACGGCGCGCTGCATCCGGTGCAGCAGGCGATGGTCGACTGCCACGGTTCGCAATGCGGGTTCTGCACGCCGGGCTTCGTGATGTCGATGTGGGCGCTGTACGAGAAGCACGGCCACGAAGGCTGCGGCAGCGTGTGCGCGAAGGCGAAGGACGTGCCGACGCGCACCGAGATCGCCGATGCGCTGACCGGCAACCTGTGCCGCTGCACCGGCTACCGGCCGATCGTCGATGCCGCGGTGCAGATGTTCGACGCACCGGCACCGTCGGCGCCGGTCGACACGGCCGCGCTGGCCCGCACGCTCGCGTCGCTCAAGCGCGACGACACGTTCGACTACACGACGCACGACGGCGCGCGCTTCGCGGCGCCGCGCACGCTCGACGCGCTGGCCGCGCTGAAGGTCGAGCGGCCCGACGCGCGCATTCTGGCGGGCAGCACCGATATCGGCTTGTGGGTCACGAAGCAGATGCGCCGGCTCGACGACCTGATCTACGTCGGCCGGATCGCCGAACTGCAGCGCGTCGTGCACGGCGACGACTGGATCGAGATCGGTGCGGGCGTGACGGTCGAGAACGGGTATGCGGCGCTGGCCGGTACATATCCGGAGCTGACCGAAATGTGGAAGCGCTTCGCGTCGCTGCCGATCCGCAACGCCGGCACGATCGGCGGCAACGTCGCGAACGGCTCGCCGATCGGCGATTCGATGCCGGGCCTGATCGCGCTCGGCGCACGCGTGGTGCTGCGCGGCGGCGACACGGTGCGCGAGCTGCCGCTCGAGGCGTTGTACACGGGCTACCAGCAGAAGGACATGGCGCCGCACGAATTCGTCGTCGGCCTGAAGGTGCCGACCCGCACCGGCGCGCGCGAAAAGCTGCAGTTCCGCACGTACAAGCTGTCGAAGCGGTTCGACTCCGACATCTCGGCCGTGTGCGCGGCGTTCGCGTTCATCGCGGACGGCGACACGATCCGCGAGCCGCGCATCGCGTTCGGCGGGATGGCCGCGACGCCGAAGCGCGCGACGCACACGGAGAGCGTGCTCGACGGCGCGCAATGGCACGAAGCCACCGCGCAGGCCGCGATGCAGGCGCTCGAGCGCGACTACCAGCCGCTGTCCGACATGCGCGCGACGAGCACGTACCGCCTCGATACCGCGAAGAACCTGATGTACCGATTCTGGCTGGAGACGCGCCCGCACGACCCGCTGCCGCCGCAAGCCCTGAATGTGCGTGAAGTGGCCGCCGAAACCGGCACCGACGCGGCGCGCGTCTGAAGACGGAGAACCCCGAACATGAACCAGCAAGCAGAACCGTTCCTGAACACCCTCGATCCGCAAGCCGACGCCGCGCAGGTCCACGTCTCGCGCGCGCACGAATCCGCGCACCTGCACGTCAGCGGACGTGCCACCTACACCGACGACATCCCGATCGTCGCGGGCACGCTGCACGCGGCGCTCGGCCTGTCGGCGAAACCGCACGCGAAGATCGTGTCGATGAACTTCGACGCGGTGCGCGCGACGCCGGGCGTGGTCGCCGTGTTCACGGCCGACGACATCCCGGGCGTCAACGATTGCGGCCCGATCATCCACGACGACCCGGTGCTCGCGAAGGGCATCGTGCAGTTCGTCGGCCAGCCGATGTTCATCGTCGTCGCGACGTCGCATGAAACCGCGCGGCTTGCCGCGCGCCGCGCACAGGTCGACTACGAGGAGTTGCCGGCGATTCTCACCGCGCAGGAAGCGCGCGCGGCCGAAACCTACGTGATCCCGCCGCTGAAGCTCGCGCGCGGCGACGCGGCCGCGCGCCTTGCCGCCGCACCGCACCGCGAGTCGGGCGAAATGCTGCTCGGCGGCCAGGAGCAGTTCTACCTCGAAGGGCAGATCGCGTACGCGGTGCCGAAGGACGACGACGGGATGCACGTGTACTGCTCGACGCAGCACCCGAGCGAGATGCAGCACCTCGTCGCGCACGTGCTCGGCGTCGCGTCGCACAACGTGCTCGTCGAGTGCCGCCGGATGGGCGGCGGGTTCGGCGGCAAGGAATCGCAGTCGGGCCTGTTCGCGTGCTGCGCGGCGCTCGCCGCGTGGAAGCTGCTGTGCCCGGTGAAGCTGCGTCCGGATCGCGACGACGACATGATGATCACCGGCAAGCGCCACGACTTCCATTACCGCTTCGACGTCGGTTACGACGACGACGGCCGCATCGACGGCGTCGCGCTCGACATGACGTCGCGCTGCGGCTTCTCGGCCGACCTGTCGGGCCCGGTGATGACGCGCGCGGTGTGCCATTTCGACAACGCGTACTGGCTCGGCGACGTGAACATCGCCGGCTACTGCGGCAAGACCAACACGCAGTCGAACACCGCGTTCCGCGGCTTCGGCGGCCCGCAGGGCGCGTTCGCGATCGAGTACATCCTCGACGACATCGCGCGCTCGCTCGATCGCGATCCGCTCGACGTGCGCTACGCGAACCTGTACGGCAAGACCGAACGCAACGTGACGCCATACGGGCAGACGGTCGAGGACAACGTGCTGCAGGAGCTGCTCGGCGAACTCGAGGCGACGAGCGACTACCGCGCGCGGCGCGCGGGCGTGCGCGAATTCAACGCGCGCAACACGGTGCTGAAGAAGGGCATCGCGCTCACGCCGGTGAAGTTCGGCATCGCGTTCAACGTCACGCACTTCAACCAGGCCGGCGCGCTGGTGCACATCTATACCGACGGCTCGGTGCTCGTGAACCACGGCGGCACGGAGATGGGGCAGGGGCTCAACACGAAGGTCGCGCAGGTCGTCGCGCACGAGCTCGGCATCCGCTTCGGCCGGATCCGCGTGACGGCGACCGACACCAGCAAGGTCGCGAACACGTCCGCGACGGCCGCTTCCACGGGCTCGGACCTGAACGGCAAGGCCGCGCAGGATGCGGCGCGCCAGCTGCGCGAGCGGCTCGCGGTGTTCGCGGCGAAGCAGTTCGGCGACGGCAAGGTCGATGCGGCCGACGTGAAGTTCGGCAACGACTTCGTGTGGGTCGGCGGCAACGGCGTGCCGTTCGGCGACGTGATCGCGAAGGCGTACCTCGCGCGCGTGCAGCTGTGGTCCGACGGTTTCTACGCGACGCCGAAGCTGTACTGGGATCAGTCGAAGCTGCAGGGCCGGCCGTTCTACTACTACTCGTACGGCGCCGCCGTGTCGGAAGTCGTGATCGACACGCTGACGGGCGAGATGCGCACGCTGCGCGTCGATGCGCTGCACGACGTGGGCGCATCGCTGAACCCGGCGCTCGACATCGGCCAGGTCGAAGGCGCGTTCATCCAGGGGATGGGCTGGCTGACGACCGAGGAGCTGTGGTGGAACAAGGGCGGCAAGCTGATGACGCATGCGCCGTCGACGTACAAGATCCCGACGGTGAACGACACGCCACCCGAGTTCAACGTGCAGCTGTTCAAGAACCGCAACGTCGAGGACAGCATCCACCGTTCGAAGGCCGTCGGCGAGCCGCCGCTGCTGCTGCCGTTCTCGGTGTTCTTCGCGGTGCGCGACGCGGTGGCCGCGGTCGGCGACTACCAGGTGAACCCGCCGCTCGACGCGCCGGCCACCGGCGAGTCGATCCTGCGCGCGGTCAGCGCAGTGCGTGCGGCGCGCGCCGGTCAGGCAGGCTGAGATGAAACGGCTCCCATGCTCGCTTCGTTCGCTGCTTCCGATGGGGGCGGTCAGCCTCCTTGGGGCGGCCCGGCGGAGGCTGACATGAACGGCCCCGCACGCTCGCTTCGCACCGCGCCGCCGGAAGCGTTCGCGCAGGGCACCGGCCAGCGCAACCGCGCGAGCGGCACGCGGGCGCCGATGCACATCGTGCTGTTCGGCGCCGGGCACGTCGGTCACGCGCTCGTCACGCTGCTCGGCGCGCTGCCGTGCGTCGTGCAGTGGGTCGACACGCGCGACGAGCTGTTCCCGGACGAATGTCCGCCGAACGTGCAGCCGGAGCCGACCGACACGCCGGAGGCCGTCGTCGACGCGGCGCCGCCCGGCGCATATTTCCTCGTGATGACGCACAACCACGCGCTCGACTTCTCGCTCGCCGCGCAGATCATGCGGCGGCGCGACTATGCGTACTTCGGGATGATCGGCTCGCGCACCAAGCGCGTGAAGTTCGAACGCCGGCTTGCCGCGCGCGGCGTCGATCCGGCGCGGCTCGCCGAGATGGTGTGCCCGATCGGCGTCGCGGGCATCGTCGACAAGGCGCCGGGCGCGATCGCGGTGGCCGTGTGCGCGGAGCTGCTGCAGGCGCGCTCGGGCATGCCGGTGGCCGATACGAAGGCCGCGGCGGCGGGGCGTGCGCGCGACGACGTGTCCTGCGCGCGGTAGCATGGCGCGGCCAGCGCATGGCCGCGCGTTTTTGCATACACTGCACGACGACGCGCGGCACCGGGCCGCGCCTTACCGTGCACGCACCATGTCCGATCACCAGGTTTATCTCGACACGCTCGATGCGAGCCTCGTCGCCATCGAGCGCTGGCTGTCCGGCGCCGATACCGCGCCCGGGGCGCTCGACGCGCTGCTCGCTTGGTTCTCCGCCGATTTCACGATGATCCTGACCGACGGCCGCGAGGTCGACCACGACGGCACGCGCGCGCTGTTCGCGAAGCTCGCCGGCGCGAAGCCGGGGCTGCGCATCACGCTGTCGGACACCCGCGTGCTCGCCGCCGACGCGTCGCATGCGACGCTCACCTATCTCGAAGCGCAGCACGCGGCCTCGGGCGAGCTGCCCGCGCGCCGCGCGACCGCCGTGTTCGAACGTGACGCGGCGGGCGTCGTGCGCTGGACCCATCTGCAGGAAACCTTCTGCACGGCCTGAGTGGCCGCGCCGAGGCTCGACGCTCGCGGCTCAGCGCTTGCGGCCGCGGGCGACCGTCAGCTCGTCGGACACGCTCTGCATCAGCGCGCACAGCCACGCGATGTCGGTCGGCCGGTCGGGTTGCGGATGCGTGAGCAGGTAGCTCTTGATGCGCGGAAATGGCACCGGCGGCGTGACGACGACGAGCGGCAGCAACTGCGCGTAATGCGTCGCGAAGCGGCGCGTCGTCGTGAAGATCAGGTCAGACTGCAGTAGCACCTGCGGCACGATCCCGAAGTACGGAAGCGTCGTCACGATGCGCCGCGTGAGGTGCGCGCGGGCAAGGCCGATCTCGATCGCGTTGCGTTTGTCGCCGGTGTACGGCGTCGGCGCGACGTGCGCGGCCGACGCGTACGCTTCGCGCGTGAGCGGCCCGCGCGCGAGCGGGTGCGCGTCGCGCATCAGGCACACGATCGTGTCGGAGAACAGGTCCTGGCGTGCGAACTGCGGGTCGGGTTTCGGCCAGTTGCCGATCACGAGATCGAGCGCGCCGGATTCGAGCGCGCCCGCATGATCGAGCGCGGGATTCAGCGAATCGATTTCCAGGTGCGCATGCGGCGCCGCGTCGCGAAAGCGCTCGATCAGCGTCGGCATGAAGAAATCGTTCAGGTAATCGGGCGCGGCGACGCGGAACGTGCGCCGTGCGGACGACGGATCGAAGTCGCCGTGCGGCGTCGCGATGAAATCGACCTCGCGCAGCGCGCGCTGCGCGGCCTCAAGCAGCGACGCGCCGTATTCGGTCGGCACCATGCCGGATTTGCCGCGCACGAGGATCGGGTCGTTCAGCGTCTCGCGCAGCTTGCGCAGCGCGGTGCTGATCGCGGGCTGGGTCTGGTTCAGCCGCAGCGCGGCCTGCGTGACGCTGCGCTCGAGCAGCAGCGTGCGCAGCACACGCACGAGCCAGATATCGAGCGAGGCGGTACGGTCGTCGTCTTCCATCGGTGGGGGTGATTCGGGTGACGCGTAACGTTACCGTAATCGCGCGTTGCCGTGCGTGATACCGGCCATCACGCGCGGCCCTTCGGCAGCGCGCTGATCCGCTTGACCTCGCGCGATTCGAGCCAGTTCGGCGTGCGCGCGCAGTACAGCACCATCGGCAGCGCGTCCTCGCCCCAGAACAGCTGCCGGTTCATCCAGAACGTCGGCACGCCGAACACCCCGAGCGCGATCGCGTCGGCGTTGTTGCGCGCCAGCTGCGCGGCGGTCTCCTCGAATTCGATCAGCTCGTCGCCGTGGCCGACGCCGACCCGCTCGCACAATGCCGCGAACCCTTCCGGCGTCGACGGGTCGTTGCCGTCGCGCCAGATGAAGCGGAACATTTCCAGCACGGTCGCGATGTCGGCGCGCAGCGCGATCGCGAGGCGCAGCACCTTGTCGGACTCGAACGGGTGAGCGGGCGGCATCTTGAAGCGGATGCCGAGCTGCTCGGCGCGGAACAGCGCGTGACGGTACGTGAACACGCGCTTGGCCGGCACGTCGGCGCTGGGGCGCTGCCCCCAGTGTCGCTGCAGGTCGGGCAGCGACACGGCGACGGGTTCGAACGGCACGTCCGGCCACTTGTCGTGCTGTTCGAGGAGCAGGTAGGAGAACGGCGACACGAAGTCGAAGAACCAGGCGGGCTGGGCGATATCGAGGCCGGTTGTCATGTCGATCTCCAGTGGATGGGGCGTGCGGCGTCTGGCGGCGGCCTCCATGTTACGCGGCGGCGCACGCATGCGGCAATGATCGCGGATCGTCCGGTCAAGCGGAACCGGGAGTCGCCCGAGGGGGCGCGCCGGCCGGTGGCGCGGCGTCGGCACGTGCCTGCGGCGCACCGCCGGCGCCCGGCGGGCCGGCCGGCGTGTCGTGGTCGTGCGCGGTGAGCCGTTCGCGCACGAAGCCGATGTGCTCGCGCAGCACGTAGAACTGGCCCGCATAGGCGAGCGGCATCTTCATCCGGTTCACGGCTTCCTCGATGTCGTCGAGTTCGTCGAGCAACTGCACGCGCTCCTCGGCCGTGTGCTCGCCGAGCGCGCGGCGCTCGAGTGCGATCAGCGCGCCGTACCAGCGGTAGATGCGCGAGCGCACGCGCCAGCCGTACAGCGACGGCACGAGCCGCAGCCCGGGGATCAGCACGACGATCAGCGGCACGACCACGACGAGCAGCCGGTCGACGAGGCTCGCGACCCAGAACGGCAGCCGCCGGTACAGGAAGGACTTGCCGGATTTGTAGTAGCGCGCGGCGTCGTCGGACAGCGGGAAGCCGCGCGTGACGGACGACGGGAATTCGCCCGCGTGCTGCAGGATCGTCGCGTGGCCGTGCACCTCGCGCGCGGCCTCGATCAGCAGGTCGGACAGCGCGGGGTGCAGCGAGTCGCGTGCGACCAGCTCGATGGTCGGCGCGACCGTGTGGATGTCGGCGGGCGGCAGGTTGCGGCCGAGATCGTAGACGCCCATCGGCAGCGTGATCGCGGTCAGGTACGGGAAGCGCCGCGCGTACGCCTCGGCCTGCGTGAACGAATACACGTGCACGCCCGGTGCGCGGAACAGCTTCGCCATCACCGGGATCTGCGTCGAGTCGCCGGACAGGAATGCCGCGTCGATCTTGCCGTCGAGCAGCGCGATGGCCGCATCCTCGCCGGCGGTCGGCAGCAGCTCGGTCGACCCGCCCGGCACGATGCCGTTCATCTTCAGCAGCGCGAGGCTCAGTTCGCGCGCGCCGCTGCCTTCCGCGCCGAGCGCGAGCCGCTTGCCCTTGAAGTCGGACAGGCGCGCGACGACCGGGCCGCGGTACATGATCGCGAGCGGCACGTAGCCGATGCTGCCCAGCGACACGAGGTGCTCGTCGCGCTCCTTCGGGCCGATGCCGCTCTGCACGAAGCCGACGTCGACCGGCGCGTTCGGGTTCGACAGCCGCGCGAGGTTCTGGGCGGACCCTTCGGACGACTGGACGTCGAGCGTGACGCCATTCTTCGCGAGGATCGTCTTGTATTTCTGCGCGGCGTTCCAGTACGTGCTGCCGGGCGGCCCGGACGAGATCACGAGCGTGGACGGCGGGGCCGGCTGGATCAGCTTGACCGCGAGCCAGACGGCGGTGGCGGCGAGCAGCACGGTGGGGCCGATCGACAGCGCGAGGTCGCGCCACGACACCGCGACGAAACGGGCGAGGATGCGGCGAGGCGGGCGGGGGCGGG
>NZ_WIXR01000045.1:0-73083 GCF_019425585.1 Burkholderia sp. COPS
GGGGCGCATCGTCGCGCTCGGCCGCGCGGCCATACGACCGCGCGGCCGAGCGCGACGATGCGCCCCGGTTGCTGCAGGGCCTCGTGCAGGCGGTGCGGACCGGTTGCGCCCGGCCCGGCTTCGGGCGCCTGATCCCGCCCGGCGCGGCCGACGCGGCGCGTGCGCTCGAGGGCGTGACCGCCTGGCTGGCCGAGGTCGCGCAGTTGTCGATCGACGCGCTCCTGATCGTCGACGATGCGGAGCGGTTGCCGCCGGCCGGCCTCGAGGCGCTGACCTACGTGCTGCACAATGCGCCGCAAAACCTGCATGTCGTCGTCGCCGCGCGGCGCGGGCTCGACCACACGGCCGGCGACCTGCTCGCCGGCGGGCAATGCACGCTCGCGGGCCCCGACTGGCTGCGCTTCACGCTCGACGAGACGATCGCGCTGGTCGGCGCGCGCTTTGCGCAGCGGGTCGATGCCGACGCGTGCGCGCGGCTGTTCGAACGCGTCGACGGCTGGCCGCTCGGCCTGCAGCTCGCGATGGCCGCGATGGCGCGCTCGGCCGATCCGCGCCAGGCGGTCGACGCGCTCGCCGCCCGCGTGGACGGCACGCGCGACCGCCTCGTCGAACTGCTGCTCGCGAACCTGTCGGCCGACGACACGGCGTTCCTGATCCGCACGAGCGTCGCCGATCGACTGCATCCGTCGCTGTGCGCCGCGCTGCTCGACGACGCGGACGCGCCCGGCCGTCTCGCGCGGCTCGCCCGCGACACGCCGCTGTTCATCGCGTCGGACGATTCGGACTGGTGCCGCCTGCATCCGCTCGTGCGCGACACGCTGCGCGACCGCCTGGCCGCGGACGCCGGGCGCAACGCATTGCATGCGCGTGCGGCCGCCTGGCTCGACGCGCACGGGATGACCGAGGAAGCCGCGCGCCACGCGTATGCGGCCGGCCAGTTCGAGGTGGCGTACGGGCTCGCGCAGCGCTGCCTCGAGGATGCGATCAAGCAGGGCCGCATCAACGACGTGCTCGACTGGCTCGCGCTGCTGCCCGACGCGGAGCTCGACAAGCGCCCGACGCTGCGCATCGCGGTCGCGTGGGCACTGGCGCTCGGCGAGCGCCACGTCGAGGCGCAGCGCCAGATCGCGGGCATCCTCGCGGACACCGGCACGCCAGCGGCGATGCGCTACGAATGCGCGCTGATCCTCAGCGCGGCCGCGTATTACGCCGACGAAATCGACCGTTTCGTCGAGCTGTTCGAACCGTGGGCCGACTTCACGCCGCCGGCGGCGACCTGGCTCGCGCAAATGCACGCGAACCGACTGTCGGCGCGCGCGATCATCGTCGGCGAACCGGCGCAGGCGCGCCGCTTCCAGCACGCCGCACCGCGCGGCGAGACGGCGGCCGGGTTCGGCTACGTCGCGCGCTGGGGCGAGCTGATCACGGGCCTGAGCTACCTGCGCGAAGGCCAGGTCCGGCTGGCCGACGACACGCTGTCGCCGGCGCTGGCACGCGCGGAAGCCGATCTAGGGCGCCGCCATCCGCTCACCTGCATGCTCGCGGCGATGTGCGCGGCGCTCGCGTACGAGGCCGACCGTGTCGACCAGGCCGCCGCGTTGCTCGCGAACCGGCTCGACGTGCTCGAACACGCGGGCACGCCCGATACCGTGCTGCTCGGCTATCGCACCGCCGCGCGCATCGCGCTGCTGCGCGGCGTCGAGCACCGCGCGATCGACCTGCTCGAAGCGCTCGACGCGATGGGCGTCGCGCGCCGCCTGCCGCGCCTGTCGGTCGCGAGCCTCGCCGAACAGGTGCGTATTCACGCGGCGCGTTATCGCGAGGCGACCTGCCATGCGCTCGTCGAGCGAATCGATGCGATCGCGGCCGCCGAGTTTCCGTCGCACGGCCCGTTGTGGCGGCGCCCGGTCGTGCTGCTGCAGGCGAGCGCGCATGCGGGTGCGGCGCTGGCCGCGCGCCGCTGGGACGACGCGCGCGCGGCGCTCGACGAAGCGGCGGTGCTGGCCCGTGAAATGAGCATGGGGCAGGCGCGCATCGAGATCATGGCGCTTGGCGCGTTCGCGCGCGAACAGTCCGGGGGCGACGGCCGCGCGCTGCTCGACGAGGCAATGAACCTCGCGGAGCTGTTCGGGCTCACGCGCACGCTCGCCGACGCGCATCCGGCCATCGCCGACTGGGCGCGCCGCGCCGGCGACGAAGCGGCCGCCGGCGCCGGCCCCGCGCGCCACGCGCTGCCGCCGCCGCGCATCGTGCCGCCCGCCCCGCGCGGCGCGGCCAGCCCGCGCGCGGTGCCGAGCGTCGTCTTGACGCCGAAGGAGCGCGCGATTCTCGAGCTGCTCGCGCGCAACCTGTCGAACAAGGAGATCGCGGTGGCGCTCGCCGTCGGCGAGGAAACCGTGAAGTGGCACCTGAAGAACCTGTTCGGCAAGCTCGACGCCAGCTCGCGCAAGCATGCGGTACGCCGCGCGCTGGTGCTCGGCCTGCTCGAAAGCGCGCCGTAACGCCGGTTCCGCCGACCGGACGGCGCCCCCGCCTTCACCTCCACCTCCCGCGATTCTCCGCAACCCTGCCCCCCGCGCATGGGGGGGAGCGGCCGCCCGCCGTTGCGTAGTCTTTCCGCATGGCTCACGCGGGCGCCGCCTGTCACGTCTTCCCGCCCGCCTCGTTGCTTCCCCGTTTCACCCGGACGGGCTCGATCCCGTCCGGTCCAATACGACCCTGGAGACTTCATGAAGACGAAACTGGCCGCGCTCGCGGCGCTTGCCGGCTGTTCGGCGCTCGCGCACGCGCAATCCTCCGTCACGCTCTACGGCGTGATCGACACGGGCCTGCTGTACCAGAGCACGTCGGCGGCGTCGTTCAGCCCGACCGCGCCGAATACGGGCAAGGTGTTCCGCATGAAGGACGGCGGCATCTACTCGAGCTTCTGGGGCATCAAGGGCAGCGAGGACATCGGCGGCGGCTACAAGGTCAACTTCAAGCTGCAGGGGTCGTTCGACAGCGGCACCGGCAAGCTGCAGCTGAGCGATACGCCGGGCGCCGTCGCGATCTTCAACCAGGTCGCGTCGCTCGGCGTGTCGGGCCCGTTCGGCACCTTCACGGCCGGCCGCCAGATCGTGCCGATGATCTATGCGATGGCCGACACCGACGTGCGCAACGCGCAGTTCTTCGGCAGCGTGCTGACCGCGTGGCTCGGCCTGAACACGGCGGCCGGCTGGCCCGGGACGAGCACCAACGGCGCGATCGGCGCGCTGTACGACAGCAATGCGCTCGTCTACCAGTCGCCGGTGTTCGCGGGCGCGTCGATCGCGCTCGAATACGCGCCGGGTGGCGTGGCCGGGCAGTTCCAGGGCGGCACGCGCGAATCGGTCGTGCTCAAGTATGCGAACTACGGGCTGAACGCGTCGGCCGTGTACTACAACGGGCACGACACGAACCCGGCACCGGGCGTTGCGCCGACCGGCGTCGACAACAACCGCTTCGTCTACGTCGGCGCGAAATACACGATCCGCGATTTCTCGGTGTCGGCGTCGTACGGCAACGGCCGGAATCCGTCGCATGCGGACAAGGTGAACCTCGACATGCTGTCGGCCGGCATCGGCTATCGCTTCACGCCTTTCCTTCAGGTGAGCTCGGCCGTGTATTACCTGAAGGATCGCAACGTCTCGGCGAACAAGTCGACGTCGGTCGTGCTCGCGGCCGACTACAGCCTGTCGAAGCGCACGACGGTCTATGCGCAGGTCGGCCACGTGAACAACCGCGGCACGATGGACCAGATGCTCGTGTACGGGCAACCGGTCGCGCCGGGCGTCGGCACGACGGCCGCGATGGTCGGGCTGCGGCACAACTTTTGACGGCTGCGGGGCATGTGGTGGACGTGCGATGGCCATTGGTGGCTTGGCGACCGCCGCGCGCGGCCGCCGCCAGCAGCGATCGCCGGGATCGGCTACAGTGGTCGTTTTCGGCGCGCGCCGTCCCGCCGCCGCGCCATCGACCGTGGCGCGCGGCTGCAAGGACGGTGCGCAAGTCATTCACTTCGACGAGCGAACCTTCATGCACGATCTGTCCGCCTTCCCGATCACGCAAAAGTGGCCGGCCCAGCATCCCGACCGTCTCCAGCTCTACTCGCTGCCGACGCCGAACGGCGTCAAGGTGTCGATCATGCTCGAGGAAACGGGCCTCGCCTATCGTGTCCATCCGGTCGATATCGGCGCAGGCGACCAGTTCAAGCCGGAATTCCTGAAGATCAGCCCGAACAACAAGATCCCCGCGATCGTCGATCCGGACGGCCCCGGCGGCAAGCCGATCTCGCTGTTCGAATCGGGCGCGATCCTGATCTACCTCGCGGAGAAGACCGGCAAGTTCCTGCCGACCGATCCGGCCGCACGCTATGCGACGCTCGAATGGCTGATGTTCCAGATGGGCGGCATCGGGCCGATGTTCGGCCAGGTCGGCTTCTTCCACAAGTTCGCCGGCCGCGACTACGAGGACAAGCGCCCGCGCGACCGCTACGTCGACGAGTCGAAGCGCCTGCTCGGCGTGCTCGACGCGCGTCTCGCGAACCGCCAGTGGGTGATGGGCGATACCTACACGATCGCCGACATCGCGATCTTCCCGTGGGTGCGAAATCTCGTGGGTTTCTACGAAGCGGGCGACCTGGTCGGCTTCAGTGAATTCCGCAACGTCAAGCGGGTGCTCGATGCGTTCGTTGCGCGTCCGGCCGTTGCGCGTGGGCTCAATATTCCGGCACGGGGCTGAGCGGTTGGGCGGGTCGCGCGCTATGCGTTGTGCGGCCCGCGCGGCTGCGGACTTGAAACGCTCGCATTGGGCGGCGGGCTTTCGGGAGGCATTGCGAATTTCCGGGGAATGCTGGGGGAGACGGGCGGTGTTCGGCCAGAGGCAGCCGCTCAGTAGGTGAAGGAATACAATTTTCTTTGCGCTCAAGGGGAGCCAACCAACGATGCATAGAATGGAAGCTTCTCATTTCTATCTTGGCCGGATAACTGACGCCTCCCGATTTTCAAGCTTTCTCGCAGAACACTACGGCGAAGATGAAAGTCGACCAGTTTCCGAGTTCTACGGCTCTCAGGGTGAGTTCTTCTGTGACCATGATTTCATGGAAACAGGGCTGCGACAGCCGGGTACTTCACTGGAAGAGTTCTTTGCACCTCACTCGTACTCGGACAAATGGTCGGAAGCGCTATGTGAAGCGGCGCGCGCCGCAAATTTGGGAGATGCGAACGCGCTGATTTTCATAAATTGCGAACAGATAAAATCGCCAAGGTCAGTGCAAGGCGAAGGATTCGAACTGGTCTACATCGGAATGTTCGAGTATCCAATTTGAGCTTCTCGAACTTGGTTTCGCCTGATGTGACGCCTAATGCTGGGCGACCGCGTTCAGCCAAGGACGGACGTTAAAAGGTAAATCTGGCGCCGAAGTCCAGATCGTTTCTGATTGCGTGTGGGCCAGTAGATCATCGACAATCTTCGCGCGTATTGAATCGAAGTCTTCGCACTGACGCACGGGAAGCTGCCATGAGAGATCCGAGAAACTCGTTCATTCTGTCGGCGATCGATCCTGATCTTCTGTACCCCTGCCTTCAGATCCGATTCGAAATCGACGATGTTGCGGCGCTGCGGCAGCTGGTCGACCCGGACGCCCCGGAGGATGCCGCGCTTGACGATTGGTATCTTCTGTCGCCGATACAGGTCGCCGACG
This sequence comes from Burkholderia sp. COPS, assembly GCF_019425585.1. Taxonomy (NCBI): domain Bacteria; kingdom Pseudomonadati; phylum Pseudomonadota; class Betaproteobacteria; order Burkholderiales; family Burkholderiaceae; genus Burkholderia; species Burkholderia sp. COPS. The sequence continues at coordinate 5,720 of NZ_WIXR01000045.1, forward strand.
TTTGCGAATTCTTCGCGATCGACTTTGAACACAGTTCACGCGAAGCCATTCTCACGAAGTATGTAGAAGCCCGTGTTCCCGTACCGTACCTTGTCCATACCGGTTACGAACTGGCTTTGATGGTGCAAGGGCGTAAACCATTCGGGTTCATCGATTTCGACAGCGAATGCCGGCCGTCGGTCAAACTGAAGGCTCGCTTTGACGAGTATGTGGCTCAAGGTGTCTTGCACTCGCAGGAAATCATCGTCGACGCACCGGTGCTTCAAGGCCGTCCAGCACGTCGAATCGGGCAAGTTCTATATACGCTCAAAGGCGAGGAGTGGCGCATCCCTGCCCTGGAGTTTTTCCGCCAGAACCTCAACCGACAAGGCGACGGCTACGAAAACATGGAGCGGCTGGAGGGTGCTTTGCTTGGTTACGAGCCATGGCAAAACGACTGGTGGATCGACTATCTCGCGCGCAGCGGTAGCAGTCTTTACGGCGCGTCCAGTATCGTCAAGGTGAATCGGGCGCAATTCGACTGGCTCGTTCACGCGGGTTTCCGAGCGCTACCGCCATTCGATGGACCGACGTTCACCCTTTATTCGTCACCCTGGTTCGGGGAAGATGAAATGAAAGCGGCTATGCGGGACGATCCGACGATCGAAGCGTTCGTTCAGTTCAACGGTGGGCGGGCTCACATTTTGCATGCAGCCGATTTTCGGACCGCTGGCCCTTATGAGATTCCGGCAACACTGATTCCGACGATAAACCATCACCTCATGCGCGCGGTAAGGGTCTTGATCCGTCGAAGTGATTGCCTCAAACCTTCTTCGTAAGGACGAGGCCGGCCAAGAGCAGCCGTTGTCGGATGACCGGTACCTGCCGGCCCAATCGATCAAGAATTGATGTAAGAGAACTCGACTTCCTCCAATGAAACAATCCGAAATCGACCGAGAACTTCGACTGCTGGTAAAGGCAGAAGCTAAAGCGAGGCGCTGGAAGTCAGTCGGCGCAACGCCTTACTGGACCAATGGCCCTCTCTTCTTCTCCATGACCTTGTCCTCGGGGGCGAAGGAGGGTTCATTTCACTCGTGGCTGGGTTTCAAGTGGCTTGAACTTGATCATCTACTCTGGCACGTCCTCGGCATGTCAAGCAACGAGAACGCACCCTTCAGTCTTCACGCCAACGGAGCCTTCGTGCTTACCGGGTGGGAAATTCAACGTTTCACAGTCCGTGATCTTATGTGGGAACCAGGGGTGCTGGAACAGCAGCTCGAGATCGCCACCCGACAAGCGGCATCTAGGGCTGAAGAGGTAGCGCTTGCGGTTGACTCCCTGGACTCCTACATTCGTTTCCTCGATAGAGAGTACGAAATCTTCATGCAGAAGCACCCATGTGCGGCGGTAACCGTCTGGAAGGAGCGTCTGCTCGTGCACATGCTGCGGGGAGAAATGAGTTCTGCTGTTGATGTCGCGAGAGAGCGAATCGCCAAGCAAGATTCCGGCGGTTTTTCTTCCGGAGGCAAAACATTCTTCGAGCGGGCGCTTGCCCTAATCGAGGCATGAAGCCTGGGGAACGCATTGCGAAAGGGCGAGGAGCCGGCTCGAACCATATGAGTGACTGGTAACAGGCGTCGATCTCGCTCCCTCGTCCGGCCGTTCTGGGTCGCCAAGCGACATCCACGAAAATTCACGCAGAACCGTGCTTTTGCCCGCAGCGTGCATTTGCGTGACGCATTCAGCGACGCTACTTGCCTCCCAACTCTCCCGGCGCCCTGCCTCCCACCCCCGCCAGCAGTTTCCCCAGCAGTTCCGACAACTGCGCCTGCTCATCATCCGACAACACGGCCAGCAACTGGCGCTGGTTGTCGATGTGCGCGACGACCGCTTCGTCGATCAGCGCACGACCGGCGTCGGTCAGCGCGACGAGCGTGCCGCGCCCGTCGGCCGGGTTCGGCCGGCGCTCGACCCAGCCGGCTTTCTGCAACCGGTCGATGCGCGCGGTCATCCCGCCCGACGACATCATCAGCGCGTCGTACAGCGCCGTCGGCGTCAGCGCGAACGGCGCACCGCCGCGCCGCAGCGTCGCGAGCACGTCGAATTCGCCCGGCTGCATCCCGTAGCGCGCGAACAGCGGATTGAGGCGGTCGCGCGCGATCACGAGTGCCGCTTCCTGCAACCGCCCCATCACCACCATCGACGACGCGTCGAGATCCGGGCGCTCGTTACGCCATTGCGCGAGCGCATGCGCAGCTCGATCCACCTGATCCATTAACCCTCCTCGGCCTGCCAGTTATCTTGACGTCGAGATAAATCGGCGTTTATCTTGATGTCGAGATACTTTACATGAAAATCGCGCGGCGCCCTTCCGGGGCCGCGCACCGATTTCGAGGGCCTTGCGATGAATCGCTTCACTTCCCCCGGATGGCGGCTCGCCGCCATCGTGCTCGTCGGGCTGAACCTGCGGCCGGCACTCGCCGCGGTCGGCCCGCTGCTCGACATGATCCAGCGCGCGACCGGCATCGGCGACGGCGCGGCCAGCCTGCTGACGACGATCCCGATCCTGCTGATGGGGCTCGGCGCGCTGAGTGCACGGCGCCTGCAACGCGTGACCGGCATCGCGGGCGGCGTGTGGCTCGGCGTCGCGCTGATCGGGCTGGCCTGCGCATCGCGCGTCGGCGCGCAGCACGCGTGGCTGCTGCTCACGAGCGCCTGCTGCGCGGGTGTCGGGATCGCGATGGTGCAGGCGCTGCTGCCCGGCTTCGTGAAGGCCCATTTCGCGACGCGGATCGGCGGCGCGATGGGCGTCTATTCGACGTCGATCATGGGCGGTGCCGTGCTCGCGAGCGTCGTCGCGCCGTTCGCCGCGGCCCGCTGGGGCTGGCTCGCCGCGCTCGCGGGCTGGGCGCTGCCGGCCGCGGTGGCCGCGCTGGCGTGGCCGCTGGCCAGCCGCGGCGGCAACACGCTTGCCGCCGGGCCGGCGTCGGCAACGCAGGCGCGGCCGTCGCGCTCGCCGCGCGCGTGGCGGCTCGCGCTGTTCTTCGGCATCGCGACCGGCGCGTACACGCTCGTGCTCGCGTGGCTGCCGCCCTACTACATGCGGCTCGGCTGGTCGCCGACGGCGGCCGGCAGCCTGCTCGGCGGCGTGACGCTCGCGGAGGTCGTCGCGGGCCTGACGATCTCGGCGACGATCGATCGCCTGCCCGATCGCCGGCCCGCGCTGCATGCGGCGATCGCGGCGCTGTTCGTCGGCTTGCTGGTAATGCTGGCCGCACCCGAAGCGCTCGCGTTGCCCGCCGCGCTGCTGATGGGCGCGGGGATCGGCGCACTGTTTCCGCTGTCGCTGATCGTCACGGTCGACCATGCGGCGACGCCGGCCGATGCCGCATCGCTGACAGGGTTCGTGCAGGGCATCGGCTACCTGATCGCCGGGCTGTTTCCGTTCGCGGCCGGCATCGTGCGCCAGCATCTCGCGGACCTGACGCCCGCGTGGGTCGCGATGGCCTGCCTGTGCGTTGCGCTGTTCGCGCTGGCCGCGGGGTTTGCGCCGCGGCTCGCGCGGCGTGTTGCGCGTGCCTAGCGCGGGCCGGGGAACACGACCGTTGCCGTTCGGTTGCGGCCGCCGTTCAGTTGACCGGCTCGCAGAAAGACACCTTGTCGCGCAGCGCCTTGCCGGCGGCAACCGGATCCTGCCCTGCCGGCAACGTCACGGAAACCGACGTGTGCTCGGTCGTGCTTTTCGGCTTCAGCCCCGGCCAATGCGTCTCTTTCCAGGTAGCGATCCAGTCGAGCTTGCCGGCACTCGCACCGGGCACGAAGCGCAGCCGCAGCGAGCCGTCGAAGTCTTCGCTGCAATGCGGCGAGTGCTGGTACTCGCGTTCGGAAAAGCATGCGCGAATCTGCTTGTCGCAACTGAACGGCAGCTTCGATATCCGCGGCGTGCCCGCATGCCCGCCATTCGGCCGCAGTTCGACGAAGTCGGCATTTTCCCAGCTTCCGCCGCCGCCCGAATAGCTTTCGGACCATCCGGCCAGCACCGCGACCGCGAAGCGCTCGCTGCCGAGCGGGTACAGCGCCGGGTAGATCCCGAGCGGTGGCGCCTCGCCATCGCCGTCGACGCGGTCGGCGGGCTGGTAGTCGGAGAAATCCCACCGCTGCAGGACTTTCCAGCCGGTGGCGGACGCAAAGCTCACCTTCAGCAACTGCGGGCCGGGCAGGATCGCATAGTAATTGCCGGGCGCGTCGTTCCTGACCCGGTACAGCGACGGCGCCTTGCTTGCGTCGCTTGGCTGGCCTGCCGTACCGCAGGGTGCCGAAACCAGTTGGCAGACCCTGGGTATCCAGTCGCGATCGGGCACGGCGGCTTTCGCGACCTCGACGAACGGTATGGCGCGGGCTTCGTTTGCTTCGGCGGTGGCTTGCGCTGCGGATACCGCCAGCAAAGCGGACGTCAATCCCGCCAGGCCGAAAATGACCGATCGAATACGGTGATTCATTCAGCAATGTCCTTGTGATTGACTGCGGCGCGACGGCACGCGCGACACCGAACGCAAATCGTCGACCCTGACGCGGAAGCAACGTTCGCGGCGCACGCGACAACGCATCGTACTGGAGCGTGGTCGTGCTCAACCCGGTCCCCGTCGTCGGCATCGCCGCGCCGATCCTGATCCTCGGCGAATCGGCCGCGCCGATCTACTTCGCCGGCGGTGCGATCACGATCGACGCGGCGCTCTGCACGCACCTGCGCGAACGCCGTGCCCGTGCGTGATCAACCCTCACTCGCGTACAACGTCGAATCCGCAAACCCTTCGGCGTCGAGCACGCGCCCGATCAGGATCAGCGCGGTGCGCTCGATCTGCGTGCCCTGCACCTTGCCGACGATGTCGGCGAGCGTGCCGGTCACGCGTTCTTCGTCCGGCCAGCTCGCGCGATAGATCACCGCGACCGGGCAATCGGCACCGTAATGCGGCAGCACTTCGTCGACGATGCGGGCGAGATGGCGCACGCCGAGATGGATCGCGAGCGTTGCGCGGTGCGCGGCGAGCGAGCCGAGCGCTTCGCCTTCCGGCATCGTCGTCTTGCCCGCGAAGCGCGTGAGGATCACCGTCTGTGCGACGCCGGGCAGCGTCAGCTCGACGCCGAGCGTCGCCGCGCATGCGGCCGTGGCCGTCACGCCGGGCACGATTTCGTACGGAATCCCGAGTGTCTTGAGACGGCGGATCTGTTCGCCGATCGCGCCGTACAGCGACGGGTCGCCCGAATGCACGCGCGCGACGTCCTGCCCTTTCGCGTGCGCAGCGGCGAGCAGCGCGACGATGGCATCGAGGTCGAGCTCGGCCGTGTTGACGACCTGCTCCGCGCGATGGCCGTCGAGCACGGCGGCCGGCACCAGCGAACCCGCATACAGGATCACCGGGCACGTGCGCACGAGGCGCTGGCCCTTCACCGTGATCAGCTCCGGGTCGCCGGGGCCCGCGCCGATGAAATACACCGTCATCGAAAAATCTCCGTCAATTCATGGAATGACCGGCCGCGCGGCGTCATGCGCGCGCGGCCGGATCGAGCGCGTCGACGAGCGCCGCGGTCGAGTCGAACGCGCGGTCGGCGTCGGGCAGCGGCGGCCGGCGCAGCATCACGACCGGCAGCCTGCGTTCGCGCGCGACGTCGAGCTTGGCTTCGGTGGCCGCGCCACCGCTGTTCTTGCTGACGACGACGTCGATGCCCGCCAGCGCGAACAGCGCGCGCTCGCCCTCCAGCGTGAACGGCCCGCGTGCGGCGACGACCTGCGCACGCGCGTTGCCGGGATGCGGGTCGAGGCAGCGCACGAGCCAGAACTGGTGCGGCGGGATCGCGTCGAGATGTGCGAGCGGTTCGCGCCCGAGCGTGAACAGCGGCCGCCGGAACGGCGCGAGCGCGGCTTCGATGCCGGCCCAGTCGTCGACCATGCGCCAGTCGTCGCCGGGTTGCGGCGACCACGGCGCGCGGCGCAGCGCCCATAGCGGCACGCCCGCTTCACGCGCCGCGGCGGCGGCATTCGCGCTGATTTGCGCGGCATACGGATGCGTCGCGTCGATCACGAGGCCGATGCCGGCGTCGCGCAGATACGCGGCCAGCCCGGCCGCGCCGCCGAAACCGCCGACCCGCACGTCGCAGCGCAGGTCGTCGGGTGTCTTGCCGAGGCCGGCGAGACTATAGACATGATGCGGGCCGAGCGCGCGCGCGATCTTCAGTGCGTCGCCGGTACCGCCCAGCAGCAGGATGCGCGCGCTCATCGCGCTGCCCCGACGAAGCGGCCTTGCCGGTCGATCGCGAACATCTCGACCGCGACCGACGGCGGCACGATGTCGCGCGCGACGCGCAGCGCGTGCGCGCAGACGAGATCGCCGAGCGGCACACCGTCGGCGTGCGCGAGCTTCAGCGCTTCCTGGCTCGTGTTCGCAGCGCGCATCGCCGCCTGCAGTGCGTCGCTGGCGCCGGCCTCGGCCGCCCACTGCGCGAGCAGCGGCAGGTCGATGCTCGAATGGCGGCTGTGCAGGTCGAGGTGGCCGGCCGCGAGCTTGCTGAGCTTGCCGAAGCCGCCGCACATCGACAGCCGCGCGACCGGCGCGCGCCGCAGGTGCTTGAGCACCGCGCCCGCGAAATCGCCCATCTCGATCAGCGCCATGTCGGGCAGGTGATAGTGCGCGCGCATCGCATCCTCGCTTGCGTTGCCCGTGCACGCGGCGATATGCGTGATGCCGTTCGCCCGCGCGACGTCGATGCCCTGGTGGATCGACGCGATATAGGCCGAGCACGAGAACGGCCGCACGATGCCGGTCGTGCCGAGGATCGACAACCCGCCGACGATACCGAGGCGCGGATTCATCGTCTTCAGCGCGAGCGCCTCGCCGCCCTCGACGCCGATCGTCACGTCGAAGCCGCCCGCATAACCGTGCTCGGCCGCCAGCGCTTCCAGGTGCGTCGTCATCATCTGGCGCGGCACCGGGTTGATCGCCGGTTCGCCGACCGGCAGCGTCAGCCCCGCGCGCGTGACCGTGCCGACGCCCGGCCCCGCATGAAAACGCACGCCGGGCGCCGCCGCGAGCGCGACACGCGCGAAGATCAGCGCGCCGTGCGTGACGTCCGGATCGTCGCCGGCATCCTTGATCGTGCCGGCTTCCGCGCCGTCGGCCGTCGTCCGGCAGAACTCGAGCCGCATCATCACGCGCTGCCCCTTCGGCAGCACGATCTCGACCGCGTCGTGCGCACGCCCCGCGAGCAGCAGCCGCGCGGCGGCGAGCGACGTCGCGGTCGCACAACTGCCGGTCGTGTAGCCGAAGCGTAGCGGCGCGGGCTGTTCGGGGGTCTCGTCGCGCATCACGCGTCCGTCGTATGCGTCGCGGCCGGCGATGCCGCCGTGTCGACCGTTTCCGGCTTGCGCACGTCGTACAGCGTGACCGGCAGCGGCTGGCGCCACGTGTCGAAGCGGCCGAGCGGCTCGGCATGCGCGAGCGACACGCGCGTGAGCGTGCCGCCGTGCGTCTCGCGCCACGCGGCGAGCGCCAGCTCGCCCTGCAGCGTGACCGCGTTCGCGACCAGCCGGCCGCCGGGCTTCAGCGATGCCCAGCACGCGTCGAGCACGCCGGCCGCGGTCGCCCCGCCGCCGATGAAAATCGCGTCGGGTGCGGCGAGCCCCGCGAGCGCCTCGGGCGCGCGGCCCGCGACGAGTTGCAGGCCCGGCACGCCGAGCGCGTCGCGGTTGTGCTCGATGAAGCGCTGCCGCTCCGCATGCGCTTCGATCGCGATCGCCTGGCATGACGGATGCGCACGCATCCATTCGATGCCGATCGAGCCGCTGCCGGCGCCGACGTCCCACAGCAGCTCGCCGGGCACGGGCGCGAGGCGGCCAAGCGTCATCGCGCGCAGGTCGCGCTTGGTGAGCTGGCCGTCGTGGCGGTATGCATCGTCGGGCAGGCCGGGCGTGAGCGCGCGGCGCGGCGCGTCGGGGCCGGCCCGGCAGTCGAGCGCGACCAGATTGAGCGCGGCCGTTTCGGCGACGCGCCAGTCCTGCGCGAGCCCGTCGAGACGCCGCTCGAGCGGGCCGCCCAGATGCTCGAACACGCTGATGCGCGTCGGCCCGAAGCCGCGTGCGACGAGTTCGGCCGCGACGGCGGCCGGCGTCCGGCCGTCGGCGCTCAATACGAACAGGCGGCGGCCCGGCAGCAGGTGGCGCGCGAGCGCCGCAAGCGGACGGCCGACGAGCGAAACCGCGCCGACATCCTGCAGTGCCCAGCCGAGGCGGGCGGCCGCCAGCGACAGCGACGACGGCGCGGGCAGCACGCGCCATTCGTCAGGGGACAGCGAGCGCGCGAGCGTGGCGCCGACGCCGAACAGCATCGGGTCGCCGCTGGCGAGCACGCAGACGGGCGACATGCGTCGTGCAAGCACGCCCGCAAGGTCGAACGGCGACGGCCACGCTTCGCGCGCGGCCGGCAGCCGTGCGGGCAGCATGTCGAGATGCCGCTTCGCGCCGACGACGAGCGTCGCGTCGAGCAGCGCGCGGCGCGCGCTGCGGCCGAGCCCCGCGTAACCGTCGTCGCCGATGCCCACTACCGTCAGCCACGCCGTCATGCACCCTTCCCCATCGTTCGATTCCATCCCGTTTGTTGCGATGCGCGGCTGCCGGAGCGCCGCGCGTTGATTCGTTTCCATGCCGTGCGCGTCGCCCGACGGCCGGTGCGACACGGCTACGACGTCAGCCGAGCGGCACGCCGACGACAAACGTCAGCAAGGCCAGAACCATGCCGCCGATCGACGCGATCAGCAGCCAGCCGAGCAGCAGCCACATGAGCGGCCGCGCCCCGCTTTTCCTGTACAGGAGCGTGCCGCCCGCGACGATCGGCACGCCGAGGCCGGCGAGCCCGACATTCTTCGGCCACTCGGCCGACGGTGCAAGCGGGATCAGCACGCATGCGAGCAGGACCCATGCGGGGATGGCCAGCAGGCCCAGTGCGATGCCCATGCCGAACAGTTCCGTCCTGCCGAGTTTCATGGCGGATGCCGGCGCTCGCCGATCTGATGTCGAGGCGCCAATCCTACCATTTGCGAGACAGTGCAAAACCGTCTGCGGCCATGCTGCGACGCGGTTGCGCGACGCACCGCCGATGCCGGATCGTCGCGAAAATCGGGTATCCTACGGCCGTTCGTTCGCCGGTGCCCTTCGGGGCCGAAGAGGGAACACAGGGCGCACCACGCGCCGCTGTGGCTGCCCCCGCAACTGTAGACAGCGAGCCGATCTCCCCCTCATGCCACTGGTTTCACCGGGAAGGCCGGGAGCCGGCGCCGACCTGTCAGCCAGGAGACCTGCCGGCCAGAAAGTGCGTGCGTGCCAGTCGGCGTCGGGCGGGGTGTACCGACGCGTTGGCCGCGGCGCGACACTGCCCCCGTACCCGTGAGTTCCGCCCCCGATTCGATTCCTGCGTCGCCCGTCGTGCGCCCGTCGGCTTGCCCGGGGCTCGTGCGCGTGGTCGCGGCCGCCGACGGCGGGCTGTGCCGGATCAAGCTGCCGGGCGGCCGGCTCGATGCGCGTCAGGCGCGCGCGATCGCCGCCGCCGCGCGTGCCTGCGGCTCCGGCGCGATCGACGCGACCAATCGCGCGAATCTCCAGCTGCGCGGCATTCGCGCCGACGCGGCCGACGCGCTGATACTCGCGTTGCTCGACGCGGGCCTCGGCCCGTCCGTCGACGCAACCGCGGATGCCGTCGCCGATACCGCCGCGCTCGCCGCGAGCGACGACGTCCGCAACGTGATGCTCAGCCCGCTCGCCGGCGACGATCCCGCCACCCTCGTCGACAGCCGCGCGCTCGCCGCGCCGCTCCTCGACATGCTGGCGCGCGAGCCGCGCCGTGGCGAGCTGTCGCCGAAATTCTCGATCCAGCTCGACGGCGGCGAATCGGTTGCGGCGCTCGATCATCCGCACGACATCTGGCTGGCCGCATGGCGTCGCGGCGACGGTGCGGTGCGCATCGCGGCCGGGCTGGCCGGCTGCCCGCCGGTTGCGCACGACGCCCGACCGGCGTCGGTCGATGTCGCGCCCGATCAAGGTGTCGCGCTGGTCCGCGCGCTGCTGCTCGCGTTCCTCGATCTCGCGCCGGCGGACGTCACGCGGATGCGTGCCCTGCTTGCAACCTGCGGCGAACGCGCGTTGCTCGAGCGCGCGCGGCACTATGTGCCGTTCGCGCTTGCGGCCGATCCGGCGCTCGCCGGCTGGCGCCGCGCGCGCACCGATCCGGCACGGCGTTTCGGCGTACACCCGTCGCGCGATGCGGCGCGCTGCCACGTCGGCGCGCAATTCCCGGTCGGCCGGCTCGACGCCACGCAACTGGAACGGCTCGCCGCGCTGGCCGAAACCGACGGCGACGGCACGCTGTCGATGACGCCCTGGCAAGGCGTCTTCATGCATCGCGTCCCGCGTGAACGCGCGCCGGCCACGCTCGATGCGCTGGCGTCGCTCGGCCTCGTCTGCGCGTCGTCCGACCCGCTGGCGTCGCTCGTCGCGTGCACCGGCAGCGCGGGCTGCGCGAAGGCGCGCGCCGACACGAAACACGACGCGCTCGCGCTCGCCGCGCGCATCGGCCATGCGGTCGACGTGCACCTGACCGGCTGCGAGCGCCATTGCGCGCTGCCGCATCCCGCGACGCACACGCTCGTCGCGGTTGCGCCCGCGCACTACGACCTTTACCGGCGCGATGCGGCCGCGGGCCTCGGCGCCCCGCTCGCGCGCCATCTGACGATTGACCAGGCCGCGGCCCGACTGACGGGCACGCGGCACAGCCAGGACACCACCGATGCTTGACTACATTCGCGACGGGCAGGAAATCTACCGCCAGTCGTTCGCGACGATCCGCGCCGAGGCCGACCTGTCGCAGGTTCCGCCCGACCTCGAGAAACTCGCGGTGCGCGTGATCCATGCGTGCGGGATGGTCGACGTCGTCTATGACCTGCGCTTCTCGGCCGGTGCCGGCACGGCGGGCCGCACGGCGCTCGCGGCCGGCGCGCCGATCCTGTGCGACGCGCGCATGGTCGCCGAAGGCATCACGCGCGCGCGGCTGCCGGCCGGCAACCGCGTGATCTGCACGCTCGGCGAGCCGGAAGTGCCCGATCTCGCGCGGGATCTCGGCAACACGCGTTCGGCCGCCGCGCTCGAACTGTGGCGGCCGCAGCTCGCCGGCAGCGTCGTCGTGATCGGCAATGCGCCGACCGCGCTGTTCCACCTGCTCGACATGATCGACGCCGGCGCGCCGCGCCCCGCCCTGATCCTCGGTTTCCCGGTCGGCTTCATCGGTGCGGCCGAATCGAAGGCGCTGCTCGATGCCGACAGCCGCGGCGTCCCGTACGTCACGCTGCTCGGCCGCCGCGGCGGCAGCGCGATGGCCGCTGCGGCGGTCAACGCACTCGCGACGGAGGTCGAATGACGAGCGCGCGCGGACGCCTGTTCGGGGTCGGCGTCGGCCCCGGCGATCCCGAACTGATGACGATCAAGGCGCTGCGCGTGCTGCAGGCCGCGCCCGTGGTCGCGTATTTCGTCGCGAAGGGCAAGAAAGGCAATGCATACGGCATCGTCGAGGCGCACCTGCGGGACGGGCAGACGCAACTGCCGCTCGTCTATCCGGTGACGACCGAGGCACTGCCGCCGCCGCTCTGCTACGAGACGGTGATCGCCGACTTCTACGACACGGCCGCCGAGGTCGTCGGTGCGCACCTCGATGCGGGGCGCGACGTCGCGGTGATCTGCGAAGGTGACCCGTTTTTCTACGGCTCGTACATGTACCTGCACGACCGCCTCGCGCCGCGCTACGACACCGAGGTGATCCCCGGCGTATGCGCGATGCTCGGCGGCACCGCCGTGCTCGGCCAGCCGCTCGTCTATCGCAACCAGAGCCTGTCGGTGCTGTCGGGCGTGCTGCCCGAGCACGAGTTGCGCACGCGGCTCGCGCAGGCCGATGCGGCCGTCGTGATGAAGCTCGGCCGCAATTTCGACAAGGTGCGGCGCGTGCTCGACGAGCTGGGGCTCGCGAAGCGCGCGCTGTATGTCGAGCGCGCGACGATGGCGAGCCAGCGCATCGTGCCGCTCGATGAAGTCGATCCGATGGCGTCGCCGTATTTCTCGCTGCTCGTCGTACCGGGGGAAAAATGGCAAGGATGACGACCCCGCCCGCGATCGTGATCCTCGGCGCGGGCGCGCTCGATACCGCGCGGCGCATCCAGGCGCGTTATCCGGGGGCCCGCGTGCACGGCCTCGCATCGCGCGTCGCCGCCGACGTGCCGTTCGACGATCTCGGCACGCACTTGCGCGAACTCTATGCACGCGGCCTGCCGATCGTCGCGCTGTGCGCGGCCGGCATCGTGATCCGCTGCATCGCTCCGGCGCTTGCCGACAAGGGCGTCGAACCGCCCGTGCTCGCGGTGGCGGAAGACGGTTCGGCGGTCGTGCCGCTGCTCGGCGGGCTGACGGGTGTCAACGTGATGGCGCGCGAAATCGCCGCCTGCGTCGGCGTCGCGCCGGCGATCACGACGAGCGGCGAACTGCGCTTCGGCGCATGCGTGCTCAATCCGCCGGAAGGCTATGCGCTCGCCGATCTCGCCCAGGGCAAGCGCTTCGTGTCCGATCTGCTCGCGGGTGCATCGACGCGCATCGACGGCGCGGCGCCGTGGCTCGACAATGTCGCGCTGCCGCGCGACGACGCCGCGGCGCATGCGATTCGCGTGACGCCCGAAGCCTGGCGCGGCACGCATGACGAACTCGTGATTCATCCGCGCAGCGTGGTGGTGGGCGTCGATGCGCACGCTGTTCACGCGGATGGTGCGCTCGCGGCACGCATCGCGGCGTCGCTCGACGCGCAGGGGCTCGCCCGAATGGCGCTCGCGGCCATTGTGGCGCCCGCAGCGGCGATCGGCGATGCCGCGCTGGAGGATGCGGCGCACACGCTCGGCGTGCCGCTTCGTTTCGTCGATGCAGACGTCGACGGTGACGGTGACGGCGGCGTACCGGCCGATGCGGCCGATGCGGCCGCGCTGCTCGGCCGCGCGTTGCGTGTCGTGCACACGCTGCGGGCCACGACGAACGGCATCGCATGCGCGGTCGCGTCGCATCCGGTCGATCCCGCCACGCTCGGCCGTGCGCGCGGCCGCCTGACGGTGCTCGGGCTCGGCCCGGGAGGCGCCGCGTGGCTCACGCCGGCCGCGCGCGCCGCGCTCGCGGACGCGACCGACATCCTCGGGTACACCACCTACGTGAACATGGCCGGCCCGTTCCGCGACGACCAGCGCGTGCACTGCACCGACAACCGCGAGGAGATGCAGCGCGCGCGCCATGCGTTCGAACTCGCGGCCGAGGGCCGGCGCGTCGCGGTCGTGTCGTCCGGCGACCCGGGCGTGTTCGCGATGGCCGCGGCCGTGCTCGAGGCACTCGACGAAGCGCGCGACCCGCACTGGGCCGCGGTCGACCTGCGCGTGGAGCCCGGCATCTCGGCGTCGCTCGCGACGGCCGCCCAGGCCGGCGCGCCGCTCGGCCACGATTTCTGCGCGATCTCGCTGTCGGACAACCTGAAGCCGTGGGACGTGATCGAGACGCGCCTGCGGCATGCGGCGCAAGCCGATCTGGTGATGGCGTTCTACAACCCGATCTCGCGCGCGCGGCCGTGGCAGCTCGATCGCGCGCTCGATGTCGTGCGCGCGCATCGCACGGCCGATACGGTGGTCGTGCTGGGCCGCGACATCGGCCGGCCGGGCGCGACGCTCGCGACGACGACGCTCGGTGCATTGCGCAGCGACCAGGTCGACATGCGCACGATGGTGATCGTCGGCTCGTCGACCACGCGCCGCTTCGCGATCGGCGAGGGGCGCGAGTGGGTCTATACGCCGCGCTGGTATCGCTGAACCCGGTCAGCGCGCCGGCCTGACGCCGTGCGCGCGGGCATACGCCGTGCCGCCCGCCCCCCAGAACCGGTACACGAGCACGCCGACGACGGCCTGCGCAGCGACCACGAACGCGACGCAGCCGGCCCATCCCCACCGGTGCCAGCCGGGCACCGGCAGGATCGAGCCGAGGCTGCCGCCGAAGTAATAGCAGGACAGGTAGATGCCGATCGCCGTCGAGCGCGCGCTCGACGCCGCCTGTGAAATGAACGTGTTGGCCGACGCCTGTTCGACGAACACGGCGGTCGAGCTGAGCGCGAGGCCGGCCAGGATCACCGGCACGTGGTCGGACAGCGTGAGCAGCGCTCCGCCGATCGCGAGCGCGGCTGCGGCGAGCCCCGGTGCGCGCGGGCCGCGATGCCGCGCGAGGCGCCCTGCCAGCGGGGTCACGACCACCGCCACCAGGAACACCGCATAGATCGCGCCGATCCCGACCGTGCCGAAGCCGAACGGCGCGCGGGCCAGGCGCAGGCCGACGAACGTGAACGTCGCGACCTGCGACGCGAGCACGCACGCGCCGATCGCGAACGACGCGAGCAGCGGGCCGCGCGTGACGATGCGCCAGGCCGGCCCCGCACCGGCGTCCGTGTCGGGTTCGACACGCCGCGCGATCGCGCCGGACGCCGGCAGGCTCGCGTAGATCGCGATGCCCGTGACGAGACACAGCGCCGCGACGACGTCGAGCGCATGCCGCCAGCCCCACATCGACGTCATCAGGTTGGTCGCGAAGCGGCCGGCGAAACCGCCGAGCGTCGTGCCGGCGACGAACAGCGCGCTGATCTCGGCCGACGTGCCGCGATCGAAGCGCTCGGCGATGTATGCGATCGACAGCGCGAAGACGAACGGCATGACCAGGCCGGCGGCAAAGCGCGCGCCGAGAAACGACGCGAAACCTGCCGCATGCGCGGACCACATGACCGGCAGCGCGACGGCCATCGCGGCCAGCGAGATCGCGATGCGCCGCTCGATGCGCGCGGCCAGCACGCCGACGAGCGGCGCGATAATGGCGACGGCCGTCGTGGTGGCGCTCACGCCCTGCCCCGCGCGCTCCGCGCTGACGCCGAAGGTGGCCGCAAGTTCGTGCAGGATGCCCTGCGTCGAATACAGATTGAGAAACGCGGCGAAGCCGCAGAGAAAGAACGCGATGCGCGTGGTCCTGTCGTTCATCGGAGCTGCCTGGTCGTCGATGCCGACAGTCTGACGAGCGCGCCGTACGCACGCCAATACCGTTTTCATCGCGATTGATACCGGAACGACAACAATGCTCGACCTGCGCCGCCTCCGCTATTTCGTGGTCGTCGCCGACGAACTGCACTTCGGCCGCGCGGCATTGCGCCTGCGCGTCGCGCAGCCGCCGCTCACGCGCCATATCGCCGCGCTGGAAAGCGAGCTCGGCGTGCAGCTGTTCGAGCGTTCGACGCGCGCGGTGCGGCTGACGCCGGCAGGCGCCGCGTTCCTCGAACAGGCGCGCAACGTCGTCAGCGCGGCCGCCGAGGCCGAGGCGAGCGCGCGCAAGCTCGCGCAAGGCATCGCTGGACGAATCGTGATCGGCTATGCGAGTGCCATTCCGATGTCCGACACGTTCCCGGACGTCATCCGCGCCGCGAGCCGCACGATGCCCGACGTCGAATTCGCGTTCCGCGAGGCGGCGACCGCCAGCCAGCACCGGCAGATCGCGGACGGCACGATGGACATCGGTTTCGGCTGGGCATGGGGCGACGCGCCTAGTGTGCCGGTGGCGTCGCTCGTCGTGTCGCGTGAACCGCTCGTGGCCGCCGTGCCGGCCGGGAATCCGCTCGCGGGCCGCGCGAGCGTCGACGTCGCGGCGCTGGCGAACGAAACCTTCGTGACTTTTCCGCCGGGTTACGGCTCGGCATTGGCCGCCGCACTGGACGACCTGTGTGCGCAGGCCGGATTCGCGCCGCGCATCGGCGCGACCGCGGCACAGATCACGACACTCGTATCGCTGGTGGCCGCCGAACGCGGCATCGCGATCGTGCCGGGCTTCACGGCGACGCTGCAGCGTCCGGGCGTCGTGTACGTGCCGCTCGCCGACGCGCGCGCGGTCGAGCAGATCGTGTCGTGGAGCGAGCCGTTTGCGTCGGCGTGCGTCGAACGCTTCGTCGCACTCGCGCGCTCGCTTGTGCAGCCCGCATCGGCTTGACGCGAGTCAAGCGATCCGGATCGACCTTCCCCGTGGTTTCGGTGTTCCGGCTGCGCGACACCCTTTTCCACACCGATCACGTTTGCCGGAACGGTTGAGCGCCCTCACCGAATGCCGCGGGTGCCGCAGATATCGCCGGAATGACGCGCGCCGCACTGCCACCGTGACGCGCGTCCCGCATGCCGGCGCGGTCGCCCGCGAAATCGATGAGGGCTGCTCACTACCTCACTGCACCAAGATGGTGTAAACTGCTCGCGCGTCGGCCAGTCCCCCGTCATTCGTGGCCGTCACGGTAAACGTGTACCGCCCGGTTTTCCTCGGCGTACCAATAATCCCGCCCGTATCCTGATTGAACTGGAGGCCCGGGGGCAAACCCCCGTTGGTCACCGTGAAGCGGACGGTCGCAGGCGTATTCGTCGTGATTTTCGCGCCGTAGAGCGCGCCTTGAGTGGCGACCGGCAGGACGGCGGGGCCCAGTTGCGGTGTGGGTGCCGATACGGTCTGCGGCGCGCCGATCGGGACGCCTTCGGCATTCACCTGCTGCAACGACCAGCTTTGCCCGGGGGTGACGGACTTCAGGGTCCACGAGGTCGTCTGGTCGCGAAGCGCGGCCCTCTGCTTTTCGGTGAACGCGCCGAGATTCCTGGCGGTTTCCCACTGCTTGATCTTGTCGAGGATATCCGGCGTCTCATCTGCCGAGAGCAGGAATGCCATCGTGGACTGGAAGCCAATGCCGGCGTTGAGCGCCGCGCCGCGTGCGAGCCGGGTTTCGATCCTGGTCAACGAGACGCCCGTGATATCGAACCATCCAAGCATGCCCGGCAGGTAGTTGGCCTGGTAGAAGGCGTTGTTGCGGTACAACTGATCCATATCCAGGTTGCTCCAGTTCGCCCGGGTCAGCGTATCCCACGCGTTCGAGGTCATCCGGCTCGTCTCGCTGATGTAACCGTCGTGCCCGGTATGGGCAGCGTAGGTGCCGTTGATCAACCGGGCAATGCCAAAGCTGCCCCAGCCGGTCTGACTGGCGGATTCCACCCCGTCGAAGGAGTGGTACCGGATGCCGACTTTGTTCCTGATGGTACCCAGCCGGGTGGCGATCTCGTCGATGATGCCGAGGCCGCCGATGGCCCCGTCGTACGAATTCACGATCACCCTCGCAACCGGCGTGCCACGCGCAGCTTCGGCCGGGACGGAGCCCCACTGGCCTCGGGTCAGTCCACTGACTTTCCATTCGGTGACGCCCCTTTGGACCGCGTTGAACGAGATGAACTCATTGCCGATACGCAGCATCTGCTTGTTGATCCCGTCCTGCACCGGCACGTATCCGCCCAAAAAGAGCATGTTGCTGGTCGCGCTCAAGTTCCGGGACAACGGGGCTTGACCGCCCAAGGCCAAACGAGGGTCCGCAGGCGGCGACACGTAGGGATCGGGCGGACTGACGCTGATGAAGTCCGACATGGTATGAACGCCGACGCGTACACCGCACTCCTTCGCAGTGTCCACGAGCTTTTCAGCCCCGTTGTCGCTGCCGCCGAAGGAGGAATCGAACTGATAATGCCCGGTGGATTGCCAGGGGCCGAGATCGTACTTGGGCGAGTAGAGGTAGTTGATTCCAGCGCTATTGGCAAAGCGGGCGGCCTTGCCGACATTGCCGGTGTCGAGATCGTCCAGCACGAAAGACGACTGGCCGCTGGCCTGCGCCACTTTCTGCCACTGGCCGTTCTGGGTCGGATACGGGAGGTTTTCACCCGAGGCAATGAACGACAACAGGGTCGTCACGAGCTCCGGTGCGCTGCCGTACAGCGCAATCTTCGATCCGATGACCGAGCCCGCGCTGTCGAGCGGGCCGAGCGGGATCGGATAGTCATTGGGATTGAGCCGGTCGCGCCGGCGCGTATAGTCGAACGTGAAGGCGCGCAGCACGGCCCCCCATGACGTCTTCGCCGCCGCGCACCACGGCTCCAGCGCCGCCACGTCCACGTTGTAAGGATTGGGGATGACGTCGCTTTCCCAGCCGTATTGCGGATATTCCTTGGGCCACGCGCCTTCGGTACGGTCGTTGAGCGGCTTGAGGCCGATCGCGAATTCGTTGTCTCGCACCACGCCCGCGGCTTCGCCGACGGTCTGGTTGATCGCGACAGGCAACGGCCCCCACAGCAGCGTCTTAACGTCGGAAGCGGGATCGGTCGACACGCGGGTCACTTCAAAGGTGGCGTATCCGTTTTTCTGCAGGACGCGGACATCGACCTCGAATGCGAGGCCGGCATCGTTCACGAAGGACAGCGTGTTGTCGGCGGACGACCATCGGACGCCGGCGGGCTTCGCCAGTACGTCGTTGATCACGAGCCTGACGAGCGGGACGGATTTCCCGGGCGAGATGTAGTTGCGGCCGCTGCGCGAATCGATGAGTTCGACGACAGCGCCGGTGGCGTCCAGGCCGAGCGTCAAGTAGCCAGCCGGAATGTGTAGAGTGCTTGTCATTTTTCGACTTTCCTGACGAAAATGGCGGGCGCCGCGAGCGGCGCTGATGGCGGCCAGCCGCAGTGAATCGCTGCGGCTGGCCCGCCGCCGGAACTGCCTCGTCAACTTTCCGGCGGTGAAGCCGGCGCAGTGGGAAAGAGGCAGCGACCGCATGACTCCGGTTCGGGTTTTATTGGCTCGGAACTTCGGCGATATACGAAACGTAGAGGTTTTGCCCCCAGTCGCTGCCCGAATAATTCGGGAACACCCTGTCTTCGCGGGTGATGTTGACGTTGAATCCGGTCGTCGTGACCTGGGTCACCGTCACCGAGAACGTGTCCGGATAACTGGATCCGTCGTTGGGGTCCTGGAGGGCGGTCACGACCACAATGGGCGCGGTCGAAAACGTGCCCGGAAACGTGATCTGCGCATTGAAAGGCGGGTTGATCCAGGAATCCTGATTACCGCCCTGAACGCTTCCGACTGCCTGCTTTGCTACGATTCTTTCCAGCATGTTGAGCTCCTGATGGATGGAACGACGTAAGGTCTTGAGTGAGCCTCGCGCGAATGCACTTCGCTCGAAGACAAAGTTATGCCGCGCATGCGTCGAAAGCGATTACACGTGATTACATGATCGAGGCGGCCATCAAGGGGCGTCGAAAGCGACGATTTCATGTCGAAATCGTCGGCAATTTTGTCCTGGTCCGCGCCCGATGCATGACGGAACGATGTCGAATCGGCAAGATCGTTACGTATCGGGAATCAAATAACAAAAAGAACAACTAACCATTCACTATTCGACGCGAATCCTCCAAGATGGGCACGCCGCCGGCCGGGCATGCCCGGTCGCCCGACCGGCGGCGATACGCGGGCCAGCGTATCCCTCTTCCACTTGGAGAACACAATGCACAACAATGTGTTGCCGCGTTTCATCCCGCGCGCGTTTGCCGCGGGTTGCCTGCTCGCCGTGGCGAGCGTGTCCCAGGGCGCCGGCGTCTATGCGCCCTATGTCGACGTGACGCTCTATCCGACGCCGCTCGTCGACCAGATCGGCGTCCGGCAAGGCATCCAGCAGTTCACGCTCGCGTTCGTGGTCGCGGGCAACGGGTGTACGCCGTCGTGGGGCGGCGTGCAGCCGATCGGCAACGGCGCGAGCGGCGGCCTGCTGACCGCGCTGTCGACGTCGATCGCGAGCTATCGCGCGAAAGGCGGCGAAGTCGCCGTGTCGTTCGGCGGCGCGAACGGCACGCCGCTGATGCAGGCATGCTCGACGGTTCCCGCGCTGGCGGGCGCGTACCAGACCGTGATCGACACGTACGGCCTCACGCACATCGACTTCGACATCGAGGGCGCGTCGCAGCTCGACACGGCCGCGGTCGCGCGCAACTTCCAGGCCGTCGCCCAGCTGCAGGCGAGTTATGCGGCGAAAGGCAAGCCGCTGCACGTCACGCTGACGCTGCCGACGATGCCGACCGGGCTCACGCAGGACGGCCTGAACGTCGTCAACGCGGCGATCTCGAACCGGACCGTGTTCGATGCGGTGAACGTGATGGCGATGGACTACGGCCCCGCGAACATCGACATGGGGGCCGCCGCGATCAGCGCCGCGCAGGCGCTGTACGCGCAACTCGATACGGCCTTCAAGTCGGCCGGCCAGCCGAAGACCAACGCCCAGCTCTGGCAGATGGTCGGCGTCACGCCGATGATCGGCGTGAACGACGTGCAGGGCGAAACCTTCACGCTCGCGAATGCGCAGAGCGTGCTGAACGCGGCGGTCGCCAACGGCTACGGCTTCTTCGGCAACTGGTCGGTCGGCCGCGACCAGGCGTGTCCGTCCGGCGGCACGTATGCGTCGCCGACCTGTTCGGGCGTCGCGCAGCAGCCGTACGCGTTCGCGACGATCTTCAGGCAGCTCGACGGCAAGTGGGGTGCGGGCGTCACGCAGGATCCGAACTACGGCGGCGGCTCGGACGGCGGCACGCCGCAACCGGGCGCGCCCTGGGCAGCCGGCCAGGTCTACACGGCCGGCGCGACCGTCACCTACCAGGGCACGACGTATCAGGCGCAATGGTGGACGCAGGGCGACGTGCCCGGCCAGGCCGCCGTGTGGAAACCGGTGGGCGGCGGCACGGCCACGTGGTCGGCGACCACCGCGTATTCAGGCGGCACCTGCGTGATGTACCAGGGCGCGAAATACTGCGCGAAATGGTGGACGCAAGGCGACAACCCGAGTGCGGGCGGTGTGTGGGTGAAGTCTTGATGCCGCGGATCGGCCGTCGCTAGGCCTGCACGTGCATCGGGGGCCGTTCACGGCGATCGCGGCCCGATCGCCGGCGGACGGCCCGCTTCGCTTGCCGGCCCTCGTCCGGCACGCCCCGCCCGCCGTCAGCCGCGCGCGTGCTCGGCGAGCAGCCGGGCCTTCGCGTCGACGAGCAGCGCCGCATGCGTATCGCGATGCTGGCGGATCCGCTCGGACGGCCCGACCACCGACAGCCCGTACCAGTCGCCGTCTAGCGTCAGCGCAACCGCGATCGCCGACAGCTCGGGCGCGCTCTCGCCGAAGTTCTCGGCCCAGCCGAGTTCGCGAAACCGTGCGGTTTGCGCGACGAGCGCGGGCAGGTCCGCCACCGTCGCGTCGGTGAAGCGCTCGAACGGCAACTGCGCGCCGAGCGCCTGCTGCGCGTCGCCGGCCAGTTCCGCGAAGATCGCCTTGCCGATCGAGTTCGCATGCAGCGGGCGCAGTTCGCCTGGCTCGCGCGTATAACGGATCGCCTGCTCCGATTCGACGACGTCGAGGTAGGTGACCGACACGCCCTGGATCTTGCCGAGCACGGCCGTCTCGCGGCTCGCGTCGCGCAGCGCGACGAGATGCGGATGGACGATGTCGACGACCGGGTCGGTCGCGTCGATCGCCGCGGCGATCGTCTGCAGGCGGCGCGTCGGGTAGTAGCCGCCGCGCCTGCGCACTTCGTACAGGTAGCCGCGGCTCACGAGCGTGCGCGCCATCGCGAGGCAGCTCGACGCCGGCACATTGAGCAGGCGCGCGAGTTCGGTGAGCGGCAGCGGCCGCCGTTCGGCAGCGAACAGCTCGAACAGGTCGAGCGTGCGGGCAACGAGTTTGACGTCCATGACGAGCGCTTGAATCGGAACGGGAAACCGCGCGCCGGGCCGGCCGCCGGGTCGGTACGGTCAGTACGACTTCGGCAGCCCGAGCACCTTCTCCGCGATGTAGCAGAGGATCAGTTGCGGGCTCACGGGCGCGAGCCTCGGAATCATACACTCGCGCAGGTAGCGTTCGACATGGTATTCCTTCGCGTAGCCCATCCCGCCGTGCGTCGCGACCGCCGTCTGGCACGCCTGGAACGCGGCTTCCGCGCCGAGGTATTTCGCGGCGTTCGCTTCCGCGCCGCACGGCTGCCCCGCGTCGTAGCGCGTCGCGGCCTTCATCACCATCAGCCACGCGGCCTCGAGCTGCATCCACGCCTGCGCGAGCGGATGCTGGATCGACTGGTTCTGCCCGATCGGCCGGCCGAACACGACGCGCTCGCACGCATACTGCGTCGCGCGGCGCAGCGCGGCCTGCCCGAGCCCGATCGCCTCCGCCGCGATCAGGATGCGCTCCGGATTCAGCCCGTGCAGCAGATAGCGGAAGCCGTCGCCTTCGTTGCCGATCAGGTCGCCTTCCGGCACGCGCAGGTTGTCGATGAACAGCATGTTCGAATCGACCGCCTTGCGGCCCATCTTCTCGATCTCGCGCACCTCGACGCGCGACCGGTCGAGATCGGTGTAGAACAGGCTCAGCCCGTCGGTCGGCTTCGCGACCCGGTCGAGCGGCGTCGTGCGCGCGATGATCAGCATCTTGTTCGCCACCTGCGCGGTCGAGATCCAGATCTTGCGCCCGCTCAGCACGTAGTGGTCGCCGTCGCGGCGGGCCTGCGTGCTCAAGTGCGTGGTGTCGAGGCCCGCATCGGGTTCCGTCACCGCGAAGCACGCCCTGTCGCGCCCGGCGATCAGCGGCGGCAGGAAACGCGCCTTCTGTGCGTCGTTGCCGAACACCTGCACCGGGTTCAGCCCGAAGATGTTCATGTGGACGGCCGATGCGCCCGACAGGCCGGCACCCGATGCGCTGATCGTGCGCATCATCAGCGCGGCCTCGGTCATCCCGAGCCCGGCTCCGCCGTGCGCCGGGTCCATCGCGATGCCGAGCCAGCCGGCCTCGGCAAGCGCCGCGTGGAAATCGGCGGGAAACCCGCCCGCGCGATCGCGTTCGAGCCAGTAGTCGTCGCCGAAGCGCGCACAGATTTTCTCGATCGCGCTTTCGATTGCGCGCTGGTCGTCGGTCAGGTCGAACTGCATGGATGGCTCTCCGGGAAAAGGCCGAGCGGCCGCGCCGCTCTGAGGAAAATGCGAGGCGGCGCCAGGGGTTGCGCCCGGCGGAACGTCCCCTTGCGGGATGACCCCGTCGGGGCGCCGGCACGGCGCGGCAGGCCTGGGGCGCTCACAACGGAAACACGCCGACGATCACCGCGGCGAACACCATCAGCACCGTGGCGGCGAACAGGAACGGAATCGTGAATTTCTGATGCTCGGCGAGCTCGACGCCGGTCAGGCCGACGATCAGGAACGTCGCGGGCGTGAGCGGGCTCACCGGGAACCCCGTCGTCATCTGGCCGAGCAGCGCGGCCTGCGCCATCTGGATCGGCGGCACACCGAGCAGCTTCGCGCTTTCCGCGAGCACCGGCAGCACGCCGAAGTAGAACGAATCGGGGTCGAACAGCAGGCTGAGCGGCATCGACAGCAGCCCGAGCACGAACGGCATGTGGCGCGCATGCTCGACCGGCACGTGCGCGACCACCACGTCCGCCATCGCCTTCAGCATCCCGGTGCCGGACATGATGCCGGTGAACGCGCCGGCCGCGAGCAGCACGCTCGCCATCATCAGCGCGGCCTTCGCATGCGCGTCGATCCGCTCGCGCTGGGCCTGCACGTCCGGGTAGTTGATCACGAGCGCGGCGACCGTGCCGAGCATGAACATCACCATCGGGTCGACGATGCCGGACACGAGCGTGACGAGCACCACGAGCGTCAGCGCGAGATTGATCCGGAAGCGTTCCGGCCGGCGTAACGCGCGCTCGGCATCGGTCAGCGCACGCGGCGCGATCGCGAGCGGCGCCGCGCCGGCACGATCGAGCCCGAGGCGTTTCGCCTCGCGCACGCCGAGCACGTACGCGGTGCCGAATACGAACACGAGCCCGACGATCTGCACCGGAATCATCGGCATGAAGATCGCGGAACCGGGAATGTGCAGCGCCGCCGACGCCCGCAGCATCGGCCCGACCCACGGCAGGAAATTGACGCCGGCCGCCATCGACGCGACGCACGCGAGGATGCGCCGATCCATTCCGAGCCGCGTATAGAGCGGCATCATCGCGGGCAGCGTGACGAGAAACGTGACGGCGCCGGAGCCGTCGAGGTGAATCAGCAGCGCGAGCAGCGCCGACCCCATCACGATGCGCGGCGGATGGCAGCCGATCACGCGCAGCACGCCTGCGATGATCGGGTCGAGCATCCCGGCGTCGGTGAGGATACCGAAAAAAAGAATCGCAAAAACGAACATCCCGGCGATCGGGCCGATGTTCTGTACGCCGTGCACGATGAACTTGCCGGTCGCGAGCCCGAAACCGGCCGCGAGCGACGCGGCCACCGGCACGACGATCAGCGCGACGAGCGGCGACAGCCGCTTCGTGATGATCAGGCCGAACAGCGCGACGATGGCGATCGCGCCGATCCATGCAAGCATGATGCGTCTCCTCTTCAGCCGGTGCGCCCGTGCGTGGCTCGGCGTGGGGGTTCGAATGGTCGTGCGGCACAGCGCCGCCGGTCGCGCGGTACGCGCCGGCGGCCGCGATGCCGGTCAGTTCCGGCGCGGGGCGTTATCGCGGTCGTTATCGCGTTCGGCAGTGCAGCCGGTCGTGCCGGCGTCGGCGAATACCTGCGCCGCGTGTTCGTTCAGCGCGGGCGGCGGCCGCCGGTACGCGGCCGGCGTGCGGCCGAGCTTGATCGGCGACGCGATGCCGCGATGCCGGCCCAGCTCGACTTTCATCGCCCGATGCGCGACATGCGGATGATCGAGCGCCGCATCGAGCCCGAGCACCGGCGCGCACGGCACGCCGCGGCGCATCAGCTGCTCGGCGAGCGCCGCGCCGTCGTGCGCGGCCAGCGCCGTTTCGAGCAGCGTGCGCAGCACGGCGCGGTTCGCACTGCGCGCGCGGTTGTCCGCGAAACGCGGGTCGCCGGGCCAGTCGCGCGTGCCGAGCACGTCGCACAGTGCCGCGAACTGCCCGTTGTTGCCGACCGCGAGAAAGATGTCGACGCTCGCCGTCGGAAAGCTGTCGTACGGCGTGATGTTCGGATGCGCGTTGCCGGTGCGCACGGGCGCGTTGCCCGAATGGAAGAAGTTCGGCGTGTGCGGATGCAGGATCGACAGCGCGCAGTCGAACAGCGTCGCTTCGACGAACTGGCCGCGGCCGCTCGCGTCGCGCTCGCGCAGCGCCATCAGCACGCCGAGCGCCGCGTTCAGCCCGGTGACGAGATCGACGATCGGCACGCCGACCCGCAGCGGCGCGCCGCCCGCTTCGCCATTGACGCTCATCAGCCCCGCGAGCGCCTGCACGGCCGCGTCGTAGCCGGGCAGCCCGCCGAGCGGGCCGTCCGCACCGAAACCCGACACACGGCAATGGACGAGGCGCGGAAACCGCGCATGCAGCGCGTCGAAACCGAGCCCCCAGCGCTCCATCGTGCCGATCTTGAAGTTCTCGACGATGGCGTCCGCGCCTTCGAGCAGGCCGAGCAGCCGCTCGCGGTCGGCCGGTTGCGTCAGGTCGAGCGCGATGCCGAGCTTGTTGCGGTTCACGCCGAGGAAGTACGACGCGGTATCGCCGTCGAACGGCGGCCCCCACGTGCGCGTTTCGTCGCCGGACGGCGGTTCGACCTTGATCACCTCCGCGCCGTGGTCGGCAAGGATCTGCGTGGCGTACGGGCCGCCCAGCACCCGCGACAGATCGATGATGCGCAATCCCGCCAGCGCGCCCTGCTGCTCGTGTTCCGCCATGCGTCCCGCTCCTGGTTCCGGTTGATCGGACTGCCGGTTCCGGCAGGTCCGGCGCCTGCGGCGCGACCGTCCGGATTCGACGAATAATTCTTGTGTGTGAATTTATATTCACATTGGAGAATTATGTTGTCAACCCCGGCGGCACCCTGAGACCGTGCGGAAGACTTCGCCGTGCGCAGGTGGAGACGACACCCGACACAGGCCGGTTGCGATGGCACCCCGCCTTTCGCTAAGCTGGCGGGAAACCTCAATCTCGAAAAATTCAGGCGGACTATTCATGAAACGGATGCTGCTGGCGGCCTTCGTACTGGCGTCGACGCTGGGTGTCGGACATGCGCAGACCCAGACGTACCACTTCGGCGAGGGACAGACGCAGATGCCCGGGGGAACGCCGCACGCCGCCGCGCCAACCGCACGGCACGCGAGCCCGCCGCCCCACCATCGGCGTACCGTTCACAAGCGCCGCCATCCGCGCCACGTGAAGCCGACGCGCAGCGGGATCTATAAGCACACGTGACCCGGCGTCCGTTGCGCGACGCCGTGCATGGAACTGTCATGAACGACCGGTAGGATCGCTGCGGCTGCCTGCAAGCCGTCGCGGCCCGCCGCCGGGCAACGCGCCGCCGATGCGCACTTTCTCCACGATTCAGCACCTGTTTTGCCGAACATGAGTACCGGGCCGGACACCCTCGCCGTCATCAAGGAACGCGCCACGATCGTGTGCCGCCAGCACGGCAGCGTGCTGCTGGTCGCCCGCACCGCGTCGCGCTGGTCGCTGCCGGGCGGCACGATCCGGCGCGGCGAGACGCCGCTCGACGCCGCACTGCGGGAGCTTGCCGAGGAAACACGGCTGGAGGGGCTCGCACTCGACTACGCGGTGCAGTTCGGCGGGCTGACGAAGCTCCACCACGTGTTCGTGGCCGACGTGCCGGCGCACCTGACGCCGCGCGCGAGCAACGAGATCGCCCGCTGCAAGTGGTTCACCGCCGACCGGCTCGACACGCTCCGGGCGAGCGTGCCGACGCGCAAGATCATCGAGTTGCTGCGGCTCGACTGTTTTTCGGCGATCGCGAACGGCCGGCTGCGCTGACGTCGATCCCGCCCGCGCGCGTCACGTGCGCAGGAACGGGCCGGCCTTGCGTTCGAGCAGCGTGACGAGTTCGGGCTGCATGTACGCGTAGCGATCGGGAATGTCGAGGCAGACGACCTTCTTGTGCCGCAGATGCGTACCAAATTGCGCGGCCAGCCTGGTCTTGTGCGCGCGCTCCATCACGAACACGACATCGGCCCAGTCGAGCTGCTCGGCGCACACGTGTGTGTCCGCATCGGGCGCGAGGCCCGCCGAATCGGTTTCGACACCCGACCACGCGGCGAATACCGCTTCGGCTGTCGGGCTGCGCAGCCGGTTGCGGCTGCAGACGAAGAGTGCCCGCGTCACGTCGCCGCGAGGTTCAACCTTGCGGAATCGTGCCCGGCCGGACGTACGCAAGCATGTGCGGCACGTAGTCGGCCTTGCCGAGTTCGACGCCATGGTGACGCAGGATCCCGTAAGCGGTGATCGCGTGGAAATTGAACTGCGGCAGTGCCCAGTCGCGCGCGTACTGTTCGCCCGTCATGTCGAACGCGATCCCGTTCGGCATCTCGAGCGCGATCGGCAGCGCGCCGCCGCCGTCGAGCGCATCCGGCGCGAGTTCGCCGAGAAATGCGAGCGTGCCGGCGATGATCGCCTGCGCATCGGCGAGCGAGCCGGGCTGCGCATCCGCATTCCATCCCGCCTCGCGCAAGGCCAGCAGCGCAGCCGGCAACGGTTCGCCACGCAGCCGGTGGATGGGCTCCATGGCCTGGAAGCACGAGAAGCGCACCTGTGCCGCGAGCGGATACATGTCGGGCGCCAGCTTCAACGTCATCGCCGTGTCGGGCGCGTCGCCCGCGGCCTGCCGGTGCGCAGCGGCCTTGTCGAGCCACGCGGTCTGTGCGCGCAGCATGTGGGTGAAGGTCGGAACGAGAAGTTGGGTCGGTGTCACGCGTGCGCTCCTGGGTCGGGTTGTCGTTTGCGCCACGATAGCAGCGTCGGTGCAAACGTGCATCCCGGCCCGGGTGATGAGCGCGATTCGATGCGGATTCAACGATCCGGCAAGGTGACGCAAGCGTGCGCGTGTTCCCCTACCGCAAGACGATCACGGCGCGCGGCCGTTGCTGCCCGGCCTCAAGGCTTGCCGTGCCGGGCCAGGAACCGGTCGAGCTGCGATGCAAACGCCTTGCCGTCGCGCGCGCTGAACGGCGCCGGTCCGCCCGTGTCGATCCCGGCGCTGCGCAACTGGTCCATCATCGCGCGCGTCGACAGGCGTTCCTCGATGTTCTCGCGGCTGAACCAGTTGCCGCGCGGGTCGAGCGCATGCGCGCCCTTGTCGAGGACGGCGGCGGCCAGCGGGATGTCGGCGGTGATCACGAGGTCGCCGGCTTCCGCCAGCTCGACGATCCGCGCATCGGCCACGTCGAAGCCGGCCGGCACCTGCACCGCCTTGATGAACGGCGACGGCGGCGTGCGCAGGAACTGGTTCGCGACCAGCGTCACGCAGATTTCGGCACGACGCGCGGCGCGAAACAGCATGTCCTTGATGACGGCGGGACACGCGTCGGCATCGACCAGTACTTGCATGGCGGTTTTTTCCAGTGGGCAGAAGCAGAAGCGGCGATCATAGCGCACCGCGGCCGGCGATCAGCCGGCGCGGCCCGTGCACAGCGCGTCGGCCGTCACCCACTGCGCGCCCCACGCGGCGGCCAGCCGCTCGCCCTGCCCGATCCGCACGGCCGCATCGTCGAAGTCGACGAACACGACGTGATCGGCCGCCGCGGGTTTGGCCGGCATCTCGCGCGTGCGTCCGTCGGACAGCACCCACAGCCAGCGCTGCTTGTCCGGGTCGCGCCGCGCCGCGCGCGCGAGCAACTGCGCGGCGGCCGCGATGCCGTCCGCGAGCGGCGTACCGCCGCCACCGTCGACCGGTTCGAGCCAGCGCGCATTCCACCAGCGCGGCACGGCCGGGCCGAAGCGCCGCGCCGCGCCGTCACCGCCGAAACAGATCAGCGCGGTTTCGACCCGATCGCGCGCGGCCTCGTCGAAATACGCGACGATCAGCCCCTTTGCCAGTGCGAGCCGCCCGTGCGACAGCATCGACGCCGAACAGTCGAGCACGAAGCAATGCAGCGCATCCGGTGCGCCAGCCCGCTTGCGGAAGCGCAGATGGCCGCGATGCAACGGATCGCCGCGCTTCGCGGCGAACGTCGCCGGCCATGCGACGGCCGTGCCGGTGCGCGCCGTACCCGGCACGCGCGCGGCTGCGCCTGGCTGCCATCGAGGACCGCGAACGGCGTTCGCGGCGGCGCCGGCTCGATGGCTCAGTGTTTTTTTAGCGGCAGCGGCACCACGCTTTTCACGTCGCGCAGCCCCGCCGGCTCGGGCCGCAGGTAGCCCCAGTCGGCCTGCGCGACGGCGGCGCCGTTTCCGCTTGTGGCCGGTTGATCGTCCGGCTGCTGGCGTGCGTCCGGCGGCGAACGGTCGTCGCGCGCGCGATCCGGCTGCGACGCTCCGGACGACGGCGGCGCACCGGCATGGCGCCGGTGCCGCAGCACGGCTTCGGCCACGCGCGCCACATGCGACACCGTCACCGCATCGGCCTGCTCCAGTGCGGCGAGCGCGCGCGCCGCGCGCAACATCACGAGGTCGGCACGCAGCCCGTCGACGGCCGCGTCGATGCACAGCGCGCTGACGTGCGCATGCACCGCATCGCCGAAATCGAGCGTCGCCAGCCGGGCGCGCGCCGCGCGAATCCGTTCGCCGAGTGCGCGCTGCGCGGAGGCATGGCGCGCGCGGAACGCCTCCGGATCGAGATCGAATGCAAGCCGCGCCTTCACGATCCGCTCGCGCTGCGCGGCGTCGAAGCAGTTCTCCAGTTCGACCATCAGGCCGAAGCGGTCGAGCAGTTGCGGACGCAGCTCGCCCTCCTCGGGATTCATCGTGCCGACGAGCACGAAGCGTGCGTCGTGCGCGTGCGACACGCCATCGCGTTCGACGATGTTCACGCCGCTCGCGGCGACGTCGAGCAGCGTATCGACGAGCCCGTCGGCGAGCAGGTTCACCTCGTCGACATACAGCACGCCGAGATGCGCCCGCGCGAGCAGGCCCGGCCGGAAGCGCACGCCGTTGTCGGCGAGTGCATGCGCGAGGTCGAGCGTCCCCGTCACCTGCTCGTCGCTCGCCGACAGCGGCAGCGTGACGAACTGCCCTTCGGGCAACAGCTCGGCGAGGCCGCGCGCGGCGGTCGATTTCGCGGTGCCGCGCGGGCCGCTCACGAGCACGCCGCCGAGCGACGGGTCGATCGCGGCGAGCAGCAGCGCCTGCTGCAGCGCGTCCTGTGCGACGAGCGCCGCAAACGGAAAAACCGCGCGCGCGCGGTGCGTCGTCGGATCGGTCATCGCCGTCCCCCTTCCTGGAGTTGTTCGCTGTCGAGCCAGACCGTTTCGATCCGCTCGCGATAGTCGCCCGGTTGCTGCCACAGGCCGCGCTGCATCGCCTCGACGAAGCGTTCGCAGATGCCGTGCAGCGCCTTCGGGTTGTGCCGTTCGAGGAACGCGCGGGTGGCGTCGTCGAACAGGTACGCGTCGGCGACGAGCGCGTACTGGTGGTCGGACAGCACGCGCGCGGTCGCGTCATAGCCGTACAGGTAGTCGACGGTCGCCGCCAGCTCGGCCGCGCCCTTGTAACCATGGCGCTTCACGCCGTCGAGCCATTTCGGGTTGACGACGCGCGAACGGATCACGCGCGCGATTTCCTCGCGCAGCGTGCGCATCTTCGGCGCGACCGGGTTCGCGTGGTCGCCGTGGTAGATGCTCGGCTGCTGCCCGGACAGGTGCCGCACCGCCGCGGTCATCCCGCCCTGGAACTGGTAATAGTCGTTCGAATCGAGGATGTCGTGCTCGCGGCTGTCCTGGTTCTGCACGACCACGTCGATCGTCGCGAGCCGCTCGCCGAACACGTCGGCCGCGGCGTCGCCCGCGCTGTTCTGCGCATACGCATGGCCGCCCCACTGGCGGTACGCCTCCGCGAGATCGGCGTCGGTCTGCCAGCGGCGCTGGTCGATCAGGTCTTGCAGGCCCGCGCCGTAGCTGCCCGGCCGCGCGCCGAACACGCGCCAGCCGGCGCGGCGGCGCGCTTCGTCCGGCGCCACGCCCTGTGCGACCCACTTCGCGCGTTCGCGCTCGATGCGCGCGCGGATCGGGTTCAGTTCCTCCGGCTCGTCGAGCGCGGCCACCGCCTGCACCGCTGCGTCGAACAGATGCATCAGGTTCGGGAACGCATCGCGGAAGAAACCCGATACGCGCAGCGTCACGTCGATGCGCGGCCGGTCGAAGATCTCGATCGGCAGGATCTCGAAATCGGTCACGCGGTGGCTGCCGTGCGCCCATTTCGGCCGCACGCCAAGCAGCGCGAACGCCTGCGCGATGTCGTCGCCGCCCGTGCGCATCGTCGCCGTGCCCCACACCGACAGCCCGATCGCGCGCGGATAATCGCCGTGATCCTGCAGATGGCGCTCGATCAGCTGCTGCGCGGATTTCAGGCCGAGCGACCACGCGGCCTGCGTCGGCACCGCGCGCGTGTCGACCGAGTAGAAATTGCGGCCGGTCGGCAGCACGTCGGGGCGGCCGCGCGACGGCGAGCCGCTCGGCCCCGGCGGCACGAAGCGGCCGTCGAGCCCGCGCAGCAACTGACGCATTTCCTCGCCGCCGCACGCGTCGAGCGCCGGCAGCAGCGTCGCGCGGACGCGCTCGATCACGGCGAGCGTGTGCGGCCAGTCGCCGGGGGGCGGCGCGTCTTCCGCGCCCGTATGGCTGCCGTCGGCTGCACACAGCCTGTCCAGCCATTGCTGCGCGAGCCGTTCGAGCCGCT
This sequence comes from Burkholderia sp. COPS, assembly GCF_019425585.1. Classification (NCBI taxonomy): domain Bacteria; kingdom Pseudomonadati; phylum Pseudomonadota; class Betaproteobacteria; order Burkholderiales; family Burkholderiaceae; genus Burkholderia; species Burkholderia sp. COPS. The sequence continues at coordinate 37,337 of NZ_WIXR01000045.1, forward strand.
CGCGCGTATCGCCGGCATGGCGCCACGGCGATGCGTCGAGCGCGTGCAGGATCGCCGGTCGCGGGCCGACCCACGGCGCGGCCCAGTCGGCCGCGAGCGGGTCGAAATCATCGCCGAGCGCAAGATCGCGCGCGAGCGCGCCGATCAGTCCTGCGCGTGCGCCCTTGCCGTCGCCGACCGGAAAGCGCGCGAGCGCCAGCAGCGTGTCGCGCCGCTGGCGCCCGGCCGGCGACACGCCGAACACGTGCAGCCCGTCGCGAATCTGCGCTTCCTTCAGTTCGCACAGCCACGCGTCGACGCGCGTCAGCAGCGCATCCTCGTCGCCCGCGTCGCGCGGCGGCGACACGCTCAGCTCGTCGTGCAGACGATGCTCGGCGATCGTCGCGAGGATCGTCTTGCGCAGCAGCTTCGCGCGCCGCGCATCGACCATCAACGCTTCGTAGTATTCGTCGACCTGCCGCTCGAGATCCTGCAGCGGGCCGTAGTTTTCCGCGCGCGTGAGCGGCGGCATCAGGTGATCGACGATCACGGCCTGCGCGCGGCGCTTCGCCTGGCTGCCCTCGCCCGGATCGTTGACGATGAACGGATAAAGATGCGGCAGCGGCCCGAGGGTCAGGTCGGGCCAGCACGCGTCGGACAGCGCGACGCTCTTGCCCGGCAGCCATTCGAGGTTGCCGTGCTTGCCGAGGTGGATGACCGCGTCGATGCGATACGCATCGCGCAGCCAGAAATAGAACGCGAGATACGCATGCGGCGGCACGAGATCCGCGTCGTGGTAGCTCGCGTAGTCGTTCTCGCCGCGCGAGCGCGACGGCTGGATGCCGACGAACACGTTGCCCGCGCGCCAGCCGGCGATCGTGAAGCGCCCTTGCCGCAGCGTCGGATCGGCTTCGGGCGGGCCCCAGCGTTCGTTCAGCGCATCGCGCACGGCGGCCGGCAGCCGCGCGAAATGCGCAACGTAGTCGGCCAGCGGGAAGCTCTGGAAGGCGGGGCGCAGCGCATGCACGGCCGCGTCGTTGGTCACGCCTTCGGTGAGCCGCGCGATCAGCGCGTCGCCGTCGGGCGGCAGGTCGGCCACCGCGTAGCCCGCGTCGCGTAGCGCCGCGAGCACGCGCAGCGCGGACGCCGGCGTATCGAGCCCGACACCGTTGCCGATCCGCCCTTCGCTTTGCGGATAGTTCGCGAGAATCAGCGCGACGCGCTTGCTCGCGTTGTCGAGCGTGCGCAGCCGGCACCAGCCGCGCGCGAGCGCCGCGACGAACGCGATCCGCTCGGCGTCCGGCTGGTAGCGCACGACGTCGACCTCGGTATGCGGGCAGCGGTACGCGAGCCCCTTGAAGCTCACCGCGCGCGTGACGATCCGGCCGTCGACCTCGGGCAGCGCGATGTGCATCGCGATGTCGCGCGCATGCAGGCCCTGGTTGTCGGCTACCCACGCGTCGCGATTGCCGCCGGACAGGATCACCTGCAATACCGGCGCGTCGCCGGCGAGCACGTCGTGTTCCGGGCTGTCGATCGCGCCGGCCGCGAACGCGGTCGTGTTCAGCACGAGTGCGACGTCGTGCGTGTCGCAGAGCTGCGTGATGACTTCACGGCTCACCGCATCCTTCAGCGACGTGACCGCGATCGGCAGCGGATTCAGCCCCTCCTGAACGAGCGCATCGGCCAGCGCGTCGAACACGGCCGTGTTCGCGGCCTGCCAGTGCGCGCGATAGAACACGATCGCGACGACCGGTGCGCCCGGCGTCCAGCGCGGCCGCCAGTCGTCGACGCTCGCGCGGTCGCGCGCCGGGTGATACAGCGCGGCGGCCGGCAACGGGCGCGGCGGTTCGGGTTCGTCGCCGAACCCGAGTGTGTGGAATGCGATGCTGCGCAGCAGCGCCTCGGCGTTGTGCACGCCGCCTTCGCGCAGGTAGCGCCACCACAGCCGGCACAGGCCGGGCGCGACCGTGCTCTTCGCGACGAGGTTCGGGTCTTCCTGCAGGTCGCCCGAGAACATCGCGAGCTGCTGCGCGCGCTTCGACGCGAGCGACACGGCCTGCTCGATCCCGTACGGCCAGTACGCCTCGCCGCCGAGATGGTCGATCACGACCGCCTTCGCGTGCTGCAACACGTCGTCGACGTAGAAATCGACCGACGCCGGCTGCCGCAGGAACGTGACGTTCGCGAGCCGCACGCTCGGGAAGCCGGCCGGCAGGTGCGGCACGACGCTGGCAAGCAGCGACAGCGTCGTGTCGGCCGAGCTCAGGATCACGATGTCGGCCGGTTGCTGGTCGATCCGGACGACACCCTGCGTATCGTCGACGAAACCGCCCGGCGTGGTGCGCAGCAGATGCATCGTGCGTTACGCCTGTTGCGGTTCGGCCGCGCACGCGGCGTCGAACGCGCGTTGCAGCGCGGCCGCGTCGAGATCCTCGCCGATCAGCACGAAGCGGCTCGCGCGCGTTTCGCCGTCCTGCCAGCGACGGTCGAAATAGCTGTCGAAGCGGCGGCCGACACCCTGGATCACGAGCCGCATCGGCGCACCGGGCAGCGCGGCGAAGCCTTTCGCGCGGTAGATCGTGTGCGCTTCGACGACGCGCTGCAGCGCGGCGATCGTCGCCTCGCGCGTGCCGGCGTCGCCCGACACGACCACCGAGTCGAAATCGTCGTGGTGGTGATCGTGATTGCCGTCGTCGGCCGAGCCGTGATGGTCGTGGCGCAGGTGGATCGTTTCTTCCGATGCCGATTCGAGGCCGAGCAGCATCGCGAGATCGAGCTCGCCGCGCGTCGCGCGCACGATCTTCACCTGCGGCGGAATCTCGTCGCGGATCGCGGTTTCGATCTGCGCGAATTCCGCGTCGCCGACGAGATCGGCCTTGTTCACGATCACGAGATCGGCGGACGACAGTTGATCGGCGAACAGCTCGTGCAGCGGCGATTCGTGGTCGAGGTTCGGGTCGGCGCGGCGCTGCGCGTCGACGGCCTGCGGGTTTTCCGCGAACTGGCCGCTAGCGGCAGCCGGCCCGTCGACGACGGTCACGACCGCGTCGACCGTGAAGCTGTTGCGGATCGTCGGCCAGTTGAACGCCTGCACGAGCGGCTTCGGCAGCGCGAGCCCGGACGTCTCGATCAGCACGTGGTCGATGTCCGCGCGGCGCTCGACGAGCGCTTCCATCACCGGATAGAACTCTTCCTGCACGGTGCAGCACAGGCAGCCGTTCGCTAGTTCGTAGAGCTGGCCCGACGCTTCGCCCTGCGCACCGTCGGCATCCTCGCAGCCGATGCCGCAACCCTTGAGGATTTCGCCGTCGATGCCGAGTTCGCCGAATTCGTTGACGATCACCGCGATGCGGCGGCCTTCGGCGTGTTGCAGGATGTGGCGCATCAGCGTCGTCTTGCCGCTGCCGAGAAAGCCCGTGACGATCGTGACGGGAAGCTTGCGTAGGGTCATGGAATATCCAGGTTGGTAAGGGAGAGTCACGCCGAGATCGTCACGTCGATCTCGTCGTAGCGCTTCAGCCGGTAGATCAGGGCCGACACGAGCCAGCAGGCGAGGAACAGGCCGATCACGACATAACCGAGCATGCCGAAGTGCGACGCCACCATCGACGCGAAGTCCCATACCGGGCCCTGCAGCGACAGCTTGTCCGCGAGCAGCGCCAGCACCTCGATGCCGCCGATCAGCGCGGCGACCAGCACCGACACGAAGGTGATCGTCATGTTGTAGTAGATCTTGCGGATCGGCCGCACGTACGCCCAGCGATACGCCCCCATCATCAGGATGCCGTCGGTCGTGTCGACGAGCGTCATGCCCGCGGTGAACAGCATGGGCAGCGCCATCACGGACCAGAACGACAGGCCGCCCTGCACCTGCGCCGCCGAGATGCCGAACAGCGCGATCTCGGTCGCCGTGTCGAAGCCGAAGCCGAACAGGAACCCGACCGGATACAGGTGCCAGCTGCGCGACACGAGCCGGAACAGCGGACGGAACAGGCGCGCAAGCACGCCGCGCTGGTTCAGCAGCATGTCGAGATCGGCGTCGACGATCGGCTCGCCGCGCCGCGCGGCGCGAAACGTCCGGTAGACGGAAATCAGGATCAGCAGGTTCGCGATCGCGAGCACCAGCAGGAAGAATGCCGACACGCTCGTGCTGATCACACCGCCCCACGCTTTCATGCTCTCGAAGCGTGCGAGCGACGCGGCCGTGAGCGTCACCACGACCGACATCACGATCACGACCGTCGAATGGCCGAGCGAGAAGAACAGGCCCGCGCCGAGCGGGCTGCGGCCCTCCTGCATCAGCTTGCGCGTGACGTTGTCGATCGCCGCGATGTGGTCGGCGTCGACCGCATGACGCAGCCCGAACACGTACGCGAGCAGCGCGGTGCCGAGCAGCACGGGCTGGCCATGGAAGGCGGCGAATGCCCAGATCCATGCGCCTGCGTTGAAGGCGATCAGCAGCGCATAGATCGCGACGATCTTGCCGCGCAACCCGGACGGACTGTCGTTGAACAGGCGAAACAGCGAATCGAGCATGACGCTCCCTTGCGAACGGTCGACATGAAGAATGCCAACACGGCCGTCGCTGCGCGGCCCCGCGCGATCCGGCCCTTCGTCGCACCGGAACATGCGCGCTCGCGCAGGCGGCCGGACGTCGGGAATCGGGAAACGCTCGGGTGTCGGGCACGCTGCGGCCGTGGACGATGCGCCGCCTCCCCGCGGCGCTGAACCCCAACGTTTAGGCCGGTATCCGGGCTGACGAACACGCCGCTTCGCCTTCCCGGATGCGCAAGGCATCCAGTGGCGGTCGTCCGCATGCGCGCGGCATGCGGCGAAGCGGCGCTGCATCGCGGCGGGCACGATGCGTTCGCTTACCGTTGCGGGGGCAGCACAGGTTGGCTCGACTGCGACGCAGGCAGGCTCCCTGTTTCCCGTTTAACTGCGCGCGCCGGAGCGGCGCGCGCGAGCACCAAAACGCGTGCGAGTGTAGGCGCCGGGGGCGGGAGCGTCAAGGCGGCGGGTGGCCAGGCCGGCCGGATGAACCGGCGGGCAGCGATCCGGCGCGGGTATGCCGGGGAAATCGTTCGACTGCCTGGCGCACCCGACAACCCCGTGCGGGATCGAACGCGAAGTAGTACAACTCGCCATCCGAAGCGGTTTTTCAGAATTGACGGTTGTACACGTTGTCCGTAATAGCAAGGCCCGCGCCGCAGCAGGTGCAGCGTGGGTTGGGCGCGGAAACGTTCATGCTCCTTGGAGATTCGGATGATTGACGTCGCGCGGCCGGTATTCGATTGTCCGCTTCAGCCGGTTTTCGATGATCGGGATAAACCACTGCGACACATTCGTTCAGACCATGAATATTGCCCGGTTGTATGTGGCCATCGTCGTATGGCTGTCGATGGCGCTCTTGTTTCCGTTTGCCCTGAAGGGGATGGATTCCCCTCTTGCAACGGTCGCGAAAGTACTGATGTGGTCGTACTGCATTCTGCAAACGCTACGGGAATCGAAGCGGTGCTTGTGAAGCAGCCCGCTGCGACAAAGAGCCGATCGCGTATATCGCACCTGTTTCGCAATCGGCATCGAGCCGCCTCGGCCGTCGGCGCACTCGCCGGTGCCGCGGTCTGTGGCCCGAATCGCGGCGGCATCGGCGGCAGTTCCGGCTCGTCCGGAGGTTCAGGCGGCAGTGGATCCTGCGGCGCGGGCGGTTGCTGAAGCCTTACTTGAAACACGTGGCGACTGTGCGCCGCCGCGCTTTCCGGGATCGGGGCATGGCCTTCATTTGCTCGGCGACATGTTCGCCGAGCGTCGCAAAGACCGACGACGGGTAAGCGCCCACCCCGCATGCGTTTGCGCCGGTGCGCTGTGCTATCGTATGCGCCGCGTTCGGTGCTCGCATGCGCATTCCGCGCATGCAGTTAAACGGGAAACAGGAGGTGGATTGCCGCCCTGCCTGTGCTGTCCCCGCAACGGTACGCCGCCCGCGCGACGCGCTTCCCCGCGCACGCGCCCATGCCGCCCACGATGCCACTGCCCTTCCACCGGGCGGGAAGGCTGCGGCCTGGCAAGCGGCCAGCCCGGATACCGGCCGACGCAAGGGGCGAGCCCGATGCTCGCCGAACGCCCGATCCGCGGGGGACGGACCGGGTGCGCATTCCGCCCGCGTTCGCGCGGGCTTCGCCCGATCCGTTATGCGTTGCCTGTCTGCCGGCCGCCGATGTGCCGCCCGCCTTCCCCTTTCCACTGTTTCGACACGGTGCGCGCCGTGCCGCGTCCAATGAGCCGCGCCTGGCTCATCGGCGCCGGCCCCGGCGACGCCGACCTGCTGACGCTCAAGGCCGTCCACGCGATCGGCTCGGCCGACGTGCTGCTCGTCGACGATCTCGTGAACCCCGACGTGCTGCGCCATGCGCGCGCCGACGCGCACATCGAGCACGTCGGCAAGCGCGGCGGCCATGCCTCGACGCCGCAGGAGGCGATCGTCGCGGCGATGCTCGCGCATCTGCGCGCGGGCCGCAGCGTCGCACGGCTCAAGGGCGGCGACCCGTTCGTGTTCGGCCGCGGCGGCGAGGAACTGGCCGCGCTCGGCGCCGCGGGATTTCGAGTCGAGGTCGTGAGCGGCGTCACGGCGGGCATCGCCGCGCCGGCCGCGCTCGGCATTCCGGTCACGCAGCGCGGCGACGCGCAGGGCGTGATCTTCGTCACGGGCCACGGTGCGGGCGCCGACGAACCCGACTGGCGCGCGCTCGCGGCCACGCGCATGACGATCGTCGTCTACATGGGCATCCGCCGGCTCGACACGATTGCAGCCGCGCTGCGCGAAGGCGGCCTGCCCGGCGACACGCCGTGCGCGGCGATCGAGAATGCGACGCGCCCCGAACAGCGGCACGTGCTCGCGACGCTCGACACGCTCGTCGAACAGGTCGGCGCGACCGGCATCGGTTCACCGGCCATCGTCGTGATCGGCCGCGTCGCGGCGTTCGCCGACGATCCCGCGGTGCGCGCCGCACTCGGCAGCCGCGCATGATGCGCGTCGCGATCGGTGTCGGTTTCCGCGCGGACGTGACGGCCGCGCAACTCGATGCCGCGATCCGCGTCGCGCTGATGCGGTACCCGGCTGCCGAACCGGCGCTCGTCGCCACGCTCGCCGACAAGGCGCGCGCACGCGCGCTGCGCACGCTGTGCGCGAGACGCGGCTGGCCGCTCGTCGCGTTCGACGCGGCACAGCTCGCGAGCCGCCCCGAACTGGCCGTGAGCGGCCCGTCGGATGCCGCGCTCGCCCGCTTCGGCGTCGCGGGCGTGGCCGAGGCGTGCGCGCAGCTCGCGGCGCCGCACGGCCGGCTGCTGGGCCCCAAATCCATCCGGGACGGTGTGACGGTCGCACTCGCCGGCCCGCTCTGAACCCTTTGTTTCGCTTTCTTTCGACAGGACGAATCCGATGAAAACCGACGCCGAATCCCATCAACGGATGACCGAACGCCGCCGCGCGGGCCACGAGAAGAAGCAGGCCGCCGCCGTCAACGAAAAGGGCCTGCTGATCGTCAACACCGGCAACGGCAAGGGCAAGAGCACGGCCGCGTTCGGCATGGCCGTGCGCGTGCTCGGCCACGGCATGCGGCTCGGTGTCGTGCAGTTCATCAAGGGCGCGCTGCACACGTCCGAGCGCGACTTCCTCGGCGCGGTTGCCGAATGCGATTTCGTGACGATGGGCGACGGCTACACGTGGAACACGCAGAACCGCGACGCCGACATCGCGACCGCGCGCAAGGGCTGGGACGAGGCGCGCCGGATGATCGAAAGCGGCGATTACCGGATGGTGATCCTCGACGAGTTGAACACGGTGCTGAAGTACGAATACCTGCCGCTCGACGAAGTGCTCGCGACGCTCGCCGCGCGTCCCGATTCGGTCCACGTCGTCGTGACCGGGCGGCATGCGCCCGATGCGCTGATCGACGCGGCCGACCTCGTCACCGAGATGCGGCTCGTCAAGCATCCGTACAAGGAGCAAGGCGTGAAGGCGCAGCGCGGCGTGGAGTTCTGAGCATGCCCGCCTGCCCCGCGCTGTTCGTCAGTGCGCCCGCGTCGGGCCAGGGCAAGACGTCGGTGACGGCCGGCCTCGCGCGGCTGCACCGCCGGCTCGGCCGCCGTGTGCGCGTGTTCAAGACCGGGCCCGACTTTCTCGATCCGATGCTGCTCGAACGCGCGAGCGGCGCCCCCGTGCATGCGCTCGATCTCGGGATGGTCGGCGAGGCCGGCTGCCGCGCGTTGCTTGCCGATGCCGCACGCGATGCCGACCTGATCCTGATCGAAGGCGTGATGGGGCTGTTCGACGGCACGCCGAGCAGTGCCGACCTCGCGGCTGCGTTCGGCGTGCCGGTCGTCGCGGTGATTTCCGCGAAGGCGATGGCGCAGACGTTCGCGGCGATCGCGTTCGGGCTCGCCCGGTTCCGGCCGGGGCTGCCGTTTCACGGCGTGCTCGCGAACCGCGTCGGCTCGGCCCGGCACGCGGAACTGCTGCAACAGGCGCTGCCCGACGACCTGCGCTGGCTCGGGCACGTGCCGGCCGATGCGGGCATCGCGCTGCCGGAGCGGCATCTCGGCCTGCACCAGCCGGCCGACATCGGCGATCTCAACGCACGGCTCGATCGCGCGGCCGACGTGCTCGCGCAGACGGCGCTCGCCGAATTGCCGCCCGCCGTCGCGTTCGCCGAACCGGACGCCGCGGCGCCGCTGCCGCGTGCGCTCGCCGGCAAGCGGATCGCGATTGCGCGCGACGCGGCGTTTTCGTTCATCTATCCGGCGAATCTCGCGCTGCTCGACGCACTTGGAGCGCAGTTGCGCTTCTTCTCGCCGCTCGCCGACGAACCCGTGCCGGCCGATTGCGACGCGCTGTTCCTGCCGGGCGGCTATCCGGAACTGCATGCGGCGACGCTCGCGGCGAATGACGCCGCCGCACGCACCATTCGCGCACATGCGGCGGCTCGCCGGCCGATCGTCGCGGAATGCGGGGGGATGGTGTATCTGTGTGAATCGCTGACCGACGTCGACGGTGTCACGACATCGATGCTCGGGCTGTTGCCGGGGCGGGCGACGATGCAGCGCCGGTTCGCGGCGCTCGGCATGCAGCAGCTCGATACGCGTACCGGGCCGATGCGCGGCCATACGTTTCATTATTCGACGCTCGCGACGCCGCTGGAACCGGTCGCGAACGCGGCGCGCCCCGACGGCAAGCCGGGCAGCGGCGAAGCCGTCTATCGCCACGGCGCGATCGTCGCGACGTACATGCACCTGTACTGGCCGTCGAATCCGGAGGCGGTCGTGGCGCTGTTCGGCGGCACGGCGTTCTGACCGAAAAAACGGCGAGGCGCCGCGATGTCAGGGTTTTTCGCGGCCCGGCGCTTCCGAGCGCGAAGTGCGGATCACGGTGCCGTCGGGCGAGAAATGCGCGTTGAACATCGCGTCGCCCGATACGCCGCCCTCGGCCCAGTGCCAGCTCCACACCTCTTCGTGGCTCAGCGCGTATTGCGCGATCTCGGTCGGCTTGCCGAGCAGTTGGCGCACGTCGTCCTTCGACATCCCGGGCACGACCTTCGCGATGTTCGCCGCCGTCAGCGCCTGCGTGATCGACACGAGCCGGCCGTCGGGCCCGAAATCGAGCATGTAGGTGCTCGTGCCGTACGGGCCGCGCGGATATTCGAACCGCTGCGAGCCGTCGTCGCCCTGCCTGACCATTTCCGGCTTGCCCGCCTGGCGGAGCACGTCCTCGGTCGTCGACACGCCCGGCTGCAGATTGCCGAACGCCATCGGATCGGGCTTGATCGCATTCACCGCGTCAGCCACTTTCTGGTCGTCGCACCCGGCTGCCAGAATGGCGACCGCACCGGCGGTCAGCACGGTCAGAAGCTGTTTTCGCATTTCATCCACACCTGTATTCATCGTGCCGGTCCGGCGTCGCGCGCAGCGTAGCACGCGACCTGTTCCGTCGATGTCAAGGAGCGTCAAATGCGGTCACGGCGCGCTTTCCAGTGGAACATGAGCCTGGGCGGGGATCTGCGCCGGCTCGTGCGTAGCGCCTTTGGCGCGTTTCCAATGCGAATGAGCCTGTTGTGTCGGCTCCGGCCTTGCAGGCGCGGCAGCTCGCACGCCGCCGCGCCGCCGCATCACACCAGGAACGCCTCGGCCAGCTTGACCCAGTACGACGCGCCGGTAGGCAGTGCCGCGTCGTTGAAGTCGTAGCCGGGGTTGTGCACCATGCAGCCGCCCTCTCCGTCGCCGTTGCCGATGATCAGGTAGCAGCCCGGCCGCTTCTCGAGCAGGAACGCGAAATCCTCGCTGCCGGTGAGCGGCACCATCCCGTCGATCAGGTTCGCTTCGCCCACCCACTCGCACGCGACGCCGCGCGCGAACGCGGTCATGTCCGTGTCGTTGACGAGCACCGGGTAGCGGCGCTGGTAGTCGATCGTCGCGGTCGCGCCGAACACGGCGGCCTGCGCATGCACGACTTCCTTGATGCGCGTCTCGAGCAGGTCGCGCACCTCCGGCTTCAGCGCGCGCACCGACAGGCGCATCTGCGCGCGATCGGGAATCACGTTCGGCGCCTCGCCCGCGTGGATCGCGCCGACCGTGACGATCGCCATGTCGAGCGGCGACACGTTGCGCGACACGATCGTCTGCAGCGCAATGACGATCTGCGCGCACACGACCACCGAATCGACCGCCTTGTGCGGCACCGCGCCGTGGCCGCCGCGGCCCTGCACGTCGATGACGACGGTATCGGACGACGCCATGAACGGCCCCGGCAGGAAGCCGAATTTGCCCGTGGGGAAGCCCGGCATGTTGTGCATCGCGAAGATCGCGTCGCACGGGAACAGCTCGAACAGCCCTTCGTCGAGCATCTTCTTCGCGCCGCCGAGCCCTTCCTCGGCCGGCTGGAAAATCAGGTTCAGCGTGCCCGAGAAGCGGCGCTCGCGCGCAAGATGCTTCGCGGCGGCGAGCAGCATCGCCGTGTGGCCGTCGTGACCGCATGCATGCATCTTGCCGGCGATCCTGCTCTCGTACGGCAGGCCCGTGGCCTCGTGGATCGGCAACGCATCCATGTCGGCGCGCAGGCCGAGGCGCTGCGTGCCGTTGCCGACCTTCAGCTGCGCGACGACGCCAGTGCCGCCCAGCCCGCGATGCACCGTGTAGCCCCACGACTGCAGTTGCTCGGCGACGAGGTCGCTCGTCGCGAATTCCTCGAAGCCAAGCTCGGGGTGGGCATGGATGCGGTGCCGGATCTCGATCATTTCGTCGGCGAGGCCTGCGGGAATCACGCTGTGCGTCACGGTGTCGTCTCCTGTTTCTGCGGGGAATGTGCAGGCAAGGATAGTCGGTTCGCCAGCAACCGGACAGACGAAAAGTCGTCGCGGTAGCAACCGACGGTTGCCGTATCTGGTACCGCACACGATATGAGCTGACCGGCCATCCGGATGACTGCCACACACGGTTCGGGCGAGCGAGACTGTGGGCTTGACAGCGATTTGACGAGCGCCAGGATTCGACGATGACCGTTCAAGCATCCGGAATAATGCCGACACATCAACGTGTTACAGGTAATTGTTCACTTTTTGACACATGTACATTTTTTGTGTACGCTGATGAGGAAGTGAACAAGCAATCGCCTCCGATGCCCGAGAACGCCCCCCTTCCGATGTCGGAACAGCACGTGCTCGACGAAGCCTGCGCCGCGTTCGAACGCGCGACCCGGCGCTTCGGCGCGCGGCCCGTGCGCGTGCCGGCCGCGTATGCCGGGCAAACCGACGCGATGATCCGCTTCGACGTTGCCGGGCAGGTGTTCGAGATGCCGGCCGCCGTGAGCCTGCGCGTCGAATCGCTGCCGGGCGCACTCGCGGCACTGCGCCGCCGCGGCGTCGCGATCGCGACACCCGGCGAGCGGCCGCTGATGCTGATCGCCCCCTATCTTTCGGCCGAACTGGCCGCCGGCCTGACCGACCAGGGCATCCCGTTTCTCGACACCGCGGGCAACGCATGCCTGATTCAGCCGGAGGCGACCGTGATGATCGCGGGCCGGCCGAAACCCGCACGCACGCCGCGCCGGCAGGCATCGCGCGCGACGACGCCGAAGGGGCTGGCCGTGATGTTCGCGGTCGCGACACAGCCGGGCCTCGTCGCACAGCCTTATCGGACGATTGCGGCCGCGTCGGGTGTCGCGCTCGGCACGGTCAACCTCGCGATGGACGACCTGATCGCGCGCGGCCTCGTCGGGCAGCGCCGCAATGGCGAACGCCTGATACCCGACTGGCCGCGCTTCGTGCACGAATGGGTTGCGCTGTACCCGAGCCGCCTGCGCGCGAAACTGCCGAGCCGTCGTTATGCCAGCCTCGCGCCCGACTGGTGGCGCGATTTCGATTTCGCGTCGTTCGATGCGCGGCTCGGCGGCGAACCGGCGGCCGACCTGCTGACGCACGACCTGAAGCCGGCCGAAATCACCGTCTATACGCACGGCGCGGCATCGAATCGCCTGCTGCTCCAGGCCCGCCTGCGCCCGGACGACCACGGCGACGTCGAAATCGTCGAAGCATTCTGGCCGCACTCGCCCGCGCTCGACTGGCACGAGCCGCGCGTGCCGCTCGTACCGCCGCTCCTGATCTATGCGGATCTCGTCTCCTCCGGGGACAGCCGCAACCTTGCCGCCGCCGAACGGATCCATGACCGATACCTCGCCCATCCGCCCGCTTGAAGTCGACGCGCGCCGGCCGCTCGACCCGGCGGCGGTCGCGCTCTTGCAAGCGGTGAGCCATGCCTGCGCGCGCGTCGAGGCGGCCTTCGTCGTCGCCGGCGCAACCGCGCGCGACATCCTGATGTGGCACGTCCACGGCATCCGGCCGGTGCGTGCGACACGGGACGTCGACGTCGCGGTGTGCGCGGTGAGCTGGCCGTTTCACGCGCAGCTCGTCGATGCGCTCGTTGCGACCGGGCAATTCACGCGCGCACCGAAACAACAGCAGAAACTGCTGTTCGACAGCGGCACGCACGGTTTTCGCACCGAACTCGATCTCGTGCCGTTCGGGCCGCTCGAAACGCCGCCGGGCGAGATCGCGTGGCCGCCGGGCGGCGAATTCGTGCTGAATGTGCTCGGCTTCCAGGAAGCGGTGGACACCGCGCAGCCGGTGTCGATCGACGCACGCACCGTCGTGCCGGTGGCCAGCCTGCCGGCGCTCGCGCTGCTGAAGCTGCTCGCCTGGAAGGACCGGCGTGCACGCCAGAACAGCGATGCGTACGACCTGCTGTTCCTGCTGCGGAATTTTCACGATGCTAGCAATCGCGAGCGCATCTGGGATGCCGCCCCCGACCTGCTGGAACGGCATGCGTTCCAGCCCGGCCTTGCCGCCGCCGCGCTGCTCGCGCGAGACGCGAAACGGATTGCCTCGCCGCACACGCGCGACGCGATCCGCGTGCTGTTGTCCGACGAAGCGACCTATGCCACGCTCGGCCAGGATCTGCTGGCACGTGCGTTCGCGCTGTTGCCGGGTGAATTCAGCGATGACGCCAACCGGTATCTCGACGCATTTCGCGACGCCTTTCTCGAGGATTCACCCGCACCGCACGCATGACACGACGCTGTGGCGCCGCCGCGTCATCCCGCTTTCGCACTGCCGCGCTCAGGCTGCCCAGTCTTCGAGCGACAACCCGGCCACCCGGCCGAACTCCCGCCCGTTGTTCGTGACGAGCACCGCACCGGCCGCGATCGCATGCCCGGCGATCGACGCATCGTTCGCGCCGATCGGCATGCCGCGCGCGGCGAGATCGGCACGAATCGCGGCCGTTGCATCGACGGCCGCCGTATCCCACGACAGCACGCCATCGAGCCGCGAGACAAAGGCCGTCACGAGTTCCGCATGCTTCGGCGAAGCCTTCCTGCCGACTGCGCCGAACCGCATTTCGGCATAAGTGATGGCCGACACGACGATCCGGTGCTGCGCATTGACGCACGATTGCAGCCGCGAAAGCACTACCGGCGACCGCTCGCGCATGATGAACGAACAGATGTTCGTATCGAGCATGTAGAGCGTGGTCACTGGCCGGACTCCGTCGGCGCGGCGCCGCCGGAAAGGTCGAAGCGGCCGGACTCGATCACGGCCGGGCGTTCGGCGAGGAAATCGGCGTCGGCCAGCGGTTCGCTCGCAAACGAGAGCCACGTGGGCCGCACGGGCCGCAGCAGCAGCGTGTCGCCCTCGCGACGGATCTCGAGTTCCGTCACCCCCTCGAACTCCATGTCCTTCGGGATGCGGATTGCCTGGTTACGGGCGTTCTTGAAAATGGAAACGGTGCGCATGAGCCACTCCATGGGAGTACGATGCGCCCATTCTAGACATATGCTAGCATATGTCAAATTGAGGGAACGCAAATCGGACGTCGCGCCCCACGCTGCCACGGGTGTTTTTGTCATGTTGCCGGCCTGTCGTCGATGAGGAGAGCGATCCATTCTTCACGACGCAGGACACGCGGTCCATATCCCGAACGGCCGATGCCGGTGCGGCACCGCACCGCGCGCAACGTCGCACCGACGCTGCGCACCCGCGCCGTCACGGCAACCGGAAAGTGTCGAAGAATGTGTCTCGCTCGATCACGGTGAGCGCCGCGCGCTTGTGCGGGAAATCGAACTCCTTCAGCGTGTGGAACCCGAGCCGGTGCATGTACGCGATGTGCCGCACGTGATCGACGCGCGGCTCGCCGACGAGCCGCTGCGTGCGCGGTTCGTCAACGAACATGTAGTGCAGCACCCCGCTCCACCATGCATGCAGCTTGCCGGCGCTCTGGAACCGCGAATCGCCGATCAGCAGGTGCAGCCCGCGATCGTAGTCGTGCGCATCGTAGAACGGCGCGAGACGATCCTCCTTCGCCCAGTAGAACTCGAAATAGCCGAACGGCGTGTCGTCGAAATAGCCGATCATCGGGTGCATGTGCGGATCGGCGAGCCGCTCGGCAAGATACGCCGCGTGCTCGTCGCGCGTGCCGCGCTGGTCCCAGAAATGCGCGACGCGATCGAGGTTCATCCAGCCGCTGAACAGGTCCGCATGCGCGTCGATGTCGACGGTGCGCAGGCTGAACGTCATCCCGACCTGCGGCATATGGCGTGCATAGATCTCGCCGGCCGGCGACGGCGGCCGCACCGGGTGCCGGTGCCCGTTCGTGATCGCATGGCGCAGCGGCATCCCGCCCGACGCGGGCGCCTTCAGCCACGGTCGCGGGTTCTGCCAGAAGGTCGTGCGCGATACGGTGAACCGCAGCGTGTCGCCCTCGGCCTGCGCGCCGTCGATCACGCCCTCGCGCACCGCGCGCGCCACGTACGACGCAACGGCCGCCGCATCGGCGCCGCCGAGCGGCACCGTGATCGTCGCCGCGTCGTATCGCGTGTCGGTGTTGAAGAGCGCGACGAACGCCGCGAGCAGTGTCTCCGGCGAATCGTCGGGCCGCCACGCGTCGAGCGAGCGCTCGGCGACCGTCATCGCCGGCCCGTGCGCGGCGCCGTCGAGCGCCGCGGCCACTTCACCTTCGACGGCGTCGGCGGCGCCGGCCGGTTTCGTCAGCGTGTCTTGCATCACAGTGCTCCCGCGTCGTGGCGATCGGCGAGAACGTGCAGCCCCCGCTCGAGCGCCGGAAACAGGCTGCGCTGGAAGTTGTTCCAGCGCAGTTCGAGAATCGTGTCGTCCGGTGCGATCGGCGTGTCGAGCACGTCGCAGATCACCTCGCCGGAATCGATGCCGTTGTCGACGTAGTGGAACGACGCGCCCGTCATCATCACGGGCTCGACGGACGACGTCGCGCCGCTCGCCCAGTCGACCCGTTCGCCGCGCGCGCCGTGCAGCGCGTCGAGCGTCGCCCATGCGCCGCGCCGCTGGTACGGCGAACCGTCGGCGGTGATGCCCGGGTGGATGTTGGCGATGCGCCGGTGAAAGCGCGCGCCGGGCCGCACGAGCTCGTCGAGGATCACGAGCAGCCCGTCGAGCACGACGACATCGGCTTCGAGTTCGAGCAGGCGCTCGAGCAGGCGGCGCTCGAACGCCTGTTTGCCGGCTGCACGCTCGCGTGCGTCGCGCGGCAGCCGCCGGTACGTCGACGCAATCGTGCAGAACAGTTCGTCGACCGGCCGGCCCTGCACCGTCAACCCTTCCGGCAGGATCCACGGGCGGCCCGGCGTGCGCGCGAAACCGTAGTCGGCCACCTTCGCGCGGTCGGCCGGCGAACCGTCGTCGTCGTCGACGATCACGCCCTTGAGCGTGTAACGCTCGCCGAGCGGCGAGTCGTTCAGGCGCTCGACGAGGAATTCGAGCGGCGCCTTCATGTAGCGCGTGCCGCCCTGATAAGCGACCGGCTGGCCGGCGCGATCGGCCGCGCCGTTGCGCAGCGACTGGATGTAGACGAGATTTTTCTTCGGCATGGATGCGTCGTGGAAAAGCGGACGAAGGCGCCGCGGCCGGCCCGTGCCGGCCACGAAGGCCGGCCGGCGGGCCGCGGCGCGCATCGTCACCAGTTGTATTTCGCGGTCGCGATCACCGTGCGGTCGGTGCCGAACACGCAGACGTTTACCGACTGGCAGCCGCTGATGTAGTGGCGGTTGGCCAGGTTCGTCCCGTTCACGGCGAAGCGCCAGTTGCGCGTGTCGTAATGCACGCCCGCGTCGAACAGCGTGACGCTCGACACCGTCAGCGAGTTGTCGGACCCACCGGCCGACGCGCTCTGGTAGCGAACGCCGCCGCCGAAGCCCAGCCCCGCGAGCGCCCCCGTATGCCACGTCCAGTCGGCCCACAGCGACGCCATCTGGCGCGGACGCGGAATGTCGACCGGCCAGTTGTTCAGCGAGTTGTCGTTCGCCTTGATGACCTTCACGTCCTGGTAGACGTACGAAGCGATCATCGACAGGTTCGGTGTGACCTTGCCGGTCGCACTCAGCTCGATCCCGCGCGAACGCACCTCGCCGGACTGTACCGACTTGGTGCCGCTGTCGTCCTGGCTCGGCAGCGCCGGCGTGATGCCGTTGGTCTGGTTGATCTGGTAGATCGCCGCGTTCAGCATCAGGTTCTTGCCGGGCGGCTGCCAGCGCAGGCCGGCCTCGATCTGCTTGCCGCGCGTCGGCTGCGGCAGCCCGCCGCCGAGCAGGTTCACGCCGATCAGCGGGTTGAACGACGTCGCGTAGCTGACGTACGGCGACAGCCCGTAGTCGCCCTGGTACGTGAGGCCGACGCGGCCGGTGAACGCCGTGACGTCCGCCTTCGTCGACGTGCCGCCCGCGCGGTCGTCCTGGCGCATGTTGACCCAGTCCTCGCGGCCGCCGAGCGTCAGCGTCCAGCGGTTCCACTTGATCTGGTCCTGCGCGTACAGGCCGAACGTGTTCATCGCCGTGTACGTGTTGGTGCGACCCGTGGTCTCCGGATTGGAGAACACCGACGTGGTCACGGGCGTGTACACCGGGTTGTAGATGTTCAGCGGCGGCGCGGCGGCAATCCACTCGCTGTCGGTTGCGGTCTGCC
Source organism: Burkholderia sp. COPS (assembly GCF_019425585.1). NCBI lineage: Bacteria > Pseudomonadati > Pseudomonadota > Betaproteobacteria > Burkholderiales > Burkholderiaceae > Burkholderia > Burkholderia sp. COPS. Next base: position 54,850 of record NZ_WIXR01000045.1, read on the forward strand.
GGTTGTACTGGAAGCCGAGCAGCAGCGTGTGCTGGAGCGGGCCCGTCGCGAAGCGGCCTTCGACGTTGTTGTCGATGTCGAAGCGGCTGTAGTTCATCTGGAACACGCCGGCCCAGCGGCTGACATCGGTCGTGCTGCCGTCGACGAAGCCGTTGCCCCACACCGAACCGTTGTCGAGCGACAGGTGCATCAGGCGGACGTTCTGCCGGAACTTCCACGCCGAAGTCAGGTTCTGCTCGAACTGGTAGCCGACCGACCACTGCTTCTTGCGGTAGTAGTTGAAGTTCGGGTCGCCTTCGTACACGTCCTTGTTGATCTGGCCGCTCGGGTTCGGGAGCACCGTGCCTTGCGCGGGCAGGAAGTTCGACGAGATGTCGCCCCAGTCCTGCAGGTACGTCGCGGACAGCGTCAGCGACGTATCCGCGTTCGGGCGCCAGCGGAACGACGGCGCGAGCGCGACGCGCTGGTCGTTGTTCGGGCCCGTCAGCGCATTGCCGTCACGCGCGACGCCGACGAACCGGTACGCGTACTTGCCATCCGGGTCGAGCTTGTCGCCCACGTCGATCATGAACTGCTTGCGCGCGTAGTTGCCGATCTGCACGCCGGCCTCCCGCACGCGCTCGCCGTCGGCGAGCTTGGTCTGCACGTCGACGATCGCGCCGGGATCGCCCGCGCCGTACAGCACCGAGGTCGGCCCGCGCAGCACGGTGATGCTGTCGATCATGTACGGATCGACGCGCCAGCTCGCAAGGTTGATCGTGTTCGGCACCTGCAGCCCGTTCACGTAGGCGGTCGGCGTGAAGCCGCGCAGTGCCGCGTACCAGTCGGAACGGTTGTCCGAACCGTACGACGAGAAACCCGGCACGTAGCGCAGTGCCGCGTTCACGTCGGTCGCGCCGGTCATCTCGATCTGCTGCGCGGTGACGACGTTGATCGTCTGCGGGATCTCGTTGATCGGTGTATCGGTCTTCGTGCCGGTCCGGCTGCGCTTCGCGACGAGCCCGACCGTGCCGTCCCCTTCCGAGGCCGCGTTGACGTTGATCGTCGGCAGCGTACCGGTCGACGCACTGGCCGCCGCACCGCCCTGCGCACTGCTGGCCGACGCCGCGGCGCCTGCGTTCACGGCCGGCGCCGTCTGGGCATATGCCTGCCCCGCCGCCGCACCGAACGCCACGCTTGCCGCGGCTGCGATCGCACGCAAACGCGTGCCTGTTGCCCACTCCATCTTTCTCTGCTCCACTTTTTTCATGCGGTCTCCGACCGCGCCTTTGTCAAAGAGCGAAAGCCATCCGGCCCGCGCTCACCCCGTTTTCCTGTCTTGCCTTGGCCGCGCCTTCGTCATGGGCGGGCGCGATCCCGTCTTCGAGCGACGCGCAGATTTCGTCCGCGCGGCGTGCCAGCACCGACAGCAGCGTGTCGGACAAACCGTGGCTGTCTTCGCAGCAGCCTTGCAGGTAGATGCGCGGCGCGAAGTGCGCGGGCGTCGCGAGCAGGTAGTCGCGCGTCACGTCGCCACGCGCGAGCGCATCGCCCAGGTGCGGCGCGAGCCCTTCGAGCAGCGCCGAATGGGTGTCGCGGCGATAGCCGGTCGCGAGCACGAGCGCGTCGAAGCGCTCGACGCGCGTCGCGCCGCTCATCCGGTCGCGCACCGTCAGCTCGACGCGGCCGTCGGCGGTGCGCACCGCGGCCTCGATCGCGCTGTTCGCGAGCAGCGCATGACGCGGCGTGCCGTCGATGCGCTGCAGGTACAGCATTTCGTAGATCTGTTCGATCAGCGGCCGGTCGACCACCGCGTAGTTCGTGTCGCGATAGCGGTCGAGCAGCGCGCGGCGCGCGTCATGCGGCTGCGCATAGACGACATCGGTGAATTCGGGGCTGAAGATCTCGTTGACGAACGGGCTGTCGTCGGCCGGCTTCAGCGCGCCCGCGCGCATCACGAGGCTCGCGTCGACATGCGGGAAACGGCGCGCGAGATCGATGAACACCTCGGCCGCGCTCTGCCCCGCGCCGATCACCGCGACGCGACGGCGCTCGCCGTCCGGCGACGCGACGAGCCGGTCGATGTCGGTCAGGTAGGACGACGAGTGGATCACGCGGTCGCGGCCGAGCGCGGCGAATGCGTCCGGGATCGCCGGCGTACCGCCGACGCCGACCGACAGCGCGCGCGTGACGCGCTGGCGCTCGTGGCCGGCGGCGTCGCGCGACAGCACGCGCAGCGCGTCGATCCGCGCGCCGTCGCCGCGCACGGGCTCGATGCCCAGCACGGTCTCGCTGTAATGGACGCGATCGTCGAACGCGTCGGCCACCCAGCTCAGGTAGTCGTGGAACTCGACGCGGGTCGGGTAGAAGTTCTTCAGGTTGACGAATTCGTTCAGCCGGCCGCGTTCGAACAGGTAGTTGATGAACGTGTAGCGGCTTTTCGGATCGCGCATCGTGACGAGATCCTTCAGAAACGAGATCTGCATCCGGCAGTCGTCGAGCAGCATCCCGCGATGCCAGCCGAATTCAGGCTGGCGCTCGACGAAGCAATGGGCGAGCCCGCCGCGCTCCGCGAGGCGCACGGCCAGCGCCAGATTCGACGGCCCGAAGCCGACGCCGATCAGGTCGAATACGGTTTCTCTCTGCATGTCTCAGCTCCCTTGTCGGTGAATCCGGCGCGTCAGACGTGACGGCCGGAGAAGAACGTCTCGCGCAGCGTGCGCATCCACAGCGGCTGCGCGGCGGCCAGCGCGAGACGGCGCTGCCGCGCGAAGCCATGCCGCGCGAGATGATCGGCAACCCGCGCGTGGCCGGCCGGAACGGCACAGCCGACCGCTTCGGTACGCGGGTCGTCGAGAAACAGGTAATGAACGACGGACGGCAGCCAGCCCGCCACGCAATGCGGGCCGCGCCAGCGCGATTCGCCGACCAGCATCCGCAGCCCGCGGTCGTAGTCGCGCGCCGCGACGTGCGGCGCGAGCGCGTCTTCCTTCAGCCAGAACGCCTCGAAATACGCGAACGGTTCGCCGTCGAAGCAGCCGACGAGCGGCGTGACGTGCGGGTCGGCATCCGGCGCCGCACCTTGCCCGCCGTCCACGCCAGGCTGCGCGCCCGGCCAGCCGTCGCGCACGCGCGGCTCGTCGAACCAGCGCGCGACGCGTTGGGCATCCTCGTCCGGCTGCCAGCCGCGCAGCGTGAAGCGCACGCCGAGCGCCGGCAGGTCGCGCGCATAGACTTCGCCGCGCGGCGCCGGCGGCCGGCGCGGGTGGCGGCGGCCGTCGGTGAACACCGGCAGCGTCGCGCACGGCAGATGCGGGCCGACGAGCCACAGGTCGGCCTGCTGTGCCCAGCCTTCGCGCATGCAACGGCCGGCGTCGGCGAGCACGCCGCTCGCGCGCAGCGCATCGAGCGCGACCGCCGGCCATGCGGCCGGGTCGAGCCGGATCGACGCGTGGCGCGCGCTGTCGGAAAACGCCGCGGCCAATGCGGCCAGCAGCGCACGCCGCTGGTCGGCCGGCGACGCGCGATGGTTGTATGCGACGAGGCGCAGCGCGCCATCGTCGCCGAGTTGCGCGCGCAACAACTGCGCACCGATGCCGTCACCCTGCGCGACGCGGATCTCCGCGCCGTCGCGCACGGCGAACAGGCCGTCCGCGAATGCGAGGCGGTAGGTATCGAGCATCGTGAATCCGTCCGGACGCACTTCAGCCAGCATGGCGTTCCTCCTGTCCCGTTTCCGTGCATGCGTCGAGCCGCGCGCCGAGTGCGGCGAACGTCGGCGACGCGAACAGGTCGGCGACCGTCAGCGCGTGACCGGCGCGGCTGGCCGCGTCGACGAAGCGCACGACGTCGAACGACGTCGCGCCCGCTTCGAACAGGTCGGCATCGGGCGCGGGCGCGGCCGTCGCGAACGTGTCGGACCACAGCGCCGCGAGCGCGGCTGCCGCGTGCGGTGCGCGTGACGACGTTGCCGTGCGTGCGCCGCCTTTCGCGTGCGCGCGCGGCGACGCTTGCGCAACGGCATGCGTGTCGGGCGCGCCGAGGGCGGCTTCCGACGCGCCGGCGAAGCGCGCGACTTCGTCGTGGTAAACGTCGACGAGCACGTCGACGAAGCTGCGGTCGAGCAGTTCGTCCGCATACGAGAACGCGGCGCTCACGCGCCCGTCCGGATGCTCGACGACGTCCAGCTCCAGCGTGAACACGACGCGATGGCGCACATCGTCGAACCCGGCCAGCGACAGGCCGGCCCAGTCGCGCGCGGCGGCACCGGTCGGGCGCAGGTAGTTGAACATCACCTGGAACAGCGGATTGGCCTGCGCGGCACGCGGCGCGCGCAGCGCCGCGACGACGTCCGCGAACGGCACGTCGGCGTGCGCATAGGCCGCGAGTGCCGTGTCGCGCACCTGTGCCAGCACGTCCGCGCGACGCGCGGCCGGGTCGATCCGCGTGCGCACCACGACCGAATTGATGAAGAGGCCGAGCGCCTCGCGGGCCGCGTCGCCCGTCAGCTCGCGCGTCGACGCGAGCACGCCGACCGGCTGGTCGGCCGCACCCGTCGCGCGGAACAAGGCGGTGTTGAGCGCTGCGTGCAGCAGCATCGGCAGCGTCGCGTGCGCGGCCGATGCCGTATCGCGCGCGGCGCGGATCAACGCGCCGTCGAATTCGAACGCGATGCGGGCCGCGCGCCATTGCGGCACGGCCGGTGCGCTGGCGCGTTGCGGCAGCAGGCGCGCCGGCAGGTCGGCCAGCGCATCGCGCCAGTAAGCGACGCGGGCCGGATGGCACGGCGCGGGCAGCACGAGCGGCCGGGCGACCGGTTGGGCGATCTCCCCGGCCGCCACGGCACCGCCCTGCACGCGGGCGACATAGCGCGCGCGAACCGCATCGAGCCAGAGCTCGATCGATTCGCCATCCGACACGATGTGATGAATCGTCAGCGACAGCACGTGATCGTCCGCGCCGAGCCGCAGCACCCGCGCGCGCCACAGCGGCGCATCGGCCGCGAGGTCGAACGGCGCGAGCGCGTCCTCGTCGGTCAGCGCCGCCGCTCGGGCAAGCACATCGGCTTGCGCCGACAGGTCGATCACCGGCAGTTCGACGGAAACGTCCGCGTCGATCCGCTGGCCCGGCAGCGCGCCGTCACGCGCCACGAGCCGCGCGCGCAGCGCCGGATGCACGGCCGCGACATCCGAGAAGGCCGCACGCAGCGCATCGACGTCCAGCGGGCCGCGCACCCGCAGCGCGACCGGAATGTTGTACGCGGCGCTGTCCGGCTGCGCGCGCCACAGGAACCACAGCCCGAGCTGCGCCGGCGACAGCGGCCACACGCCGTGGGCGTCCGGTTGCGCCACCGCAACGCCCGGCGCCGCGGCACCGGCATGCGCTGCACGCGGCGCATCGGCCACCTGACGCGCGTACTGCGCGAGCACCGGCGCTTCGAACAGCGCGCGCACCGGCACGTCGCGTCCGAGCCGTTCGGCCACGCGCGTCGCGACGCGCACGGCGGCGAGCGAATGGCCGCCGAGATCGAAGAAGTGATCGCCCCGGCCCACACGCTCGAGATTCAGCACGTCGCACCAGATCGCCGCGAGCGCGGCTTCGTCGCCGTCCTGCGGCGCTTCGTACGCGCGTTCGACGCGCACGGGCGCCGGCAGCCGTGCGCGATCGACCTTGCTGTTCGCATTGCGCGGCAGCGCGTCGAGCACGATCAGCTGCGCGGGCACCATGTAATCGGGCAGCGTGCGGCGCAGGTGTGCGTCGAGCGTCGCGGCTTCGACCGGCTGCGCGGCCGCCCGTGCGTCGGCGGTCAGCTCGACGTATGCAACGAGCTGCGCGAGTGCGCCCTGCCCGTGCACGACCGCACATGCTTCACGCACCGCGTCGTGCGCGGCAAGCTGCGCCTCGATCTCGCCGAGCTCGATGCGCAGCCCGCGCAACTTCACCTGGTGGTCGACGCGGCCGATGAAGTCGAACACGCCGTCCGCGCGACGCCGCACGAGGTCGCCCGTGCGGTACAGCCGCGCGCCCGGCGTGCCGTACGGATCGGGCACGAAACGCTCGGCCGTCAGCGCCGGGCGGTCGAGATAGCCGCGTGCGACGCCGATCCCCTCGCCGCCCAGGTACAGTTCGCCGATCACGCCGACCGGCAGCGGATGCAGCCGCTCGTCGAGCACGTGCGCGGTGCGTGCGCCGACCAGCGTACCGATCGGCAGGTACGCGGCGTCGCCGAGCTTCGCGAGATCGTCGCCGGGCCGGAACATCCACAGCGTCGGCGTGATGACCGTCTCGGTCGGCCCGTAGCCGTTGACCACGCGCACGTTCGGCAGCGCGCGGCGCAGCATCGCGAATGCCTCGCGCGACGTCGCCTCGCCGCCGACGGTCAGCGACCGCAGTGTCGGCGGCGCGCCGTGCGCGAGCGCCCATTCGGCAAGCTGCGCGGCGCAGCCGGGCGGCACGTAGGTCATCGTCACGCCGTCGCGGACCATCATCGCGCAGGTCTGCGCGGGCGGCCACAGCACGTCGGCCGTCACCGACACGGCGGCACCCGACATGTATTGCGAGAACCAGCCTTCATGCGCACCGTCGAAGTTGACCGACTGGAACAGCAGGAACACGTCCTGCTCGCCCGCGCCGTAGCGCTCGGCGATCGCCGCGCAATGCAGCGCGAACGATGCATGGTCGACGATCACGCCCTTCGGCTTGCCGGTCGAGCCCGACGTGTAGATCGCATAAGCCGCATGCCCGGGCAGCACGTCCGGCAGCACGACGTGCGCCGCTTCGTCGAGCGCAGCGACTTCGTCGGCGCGCCACACGCGCAGCGCCGGCAGCTCGGGCAGCGACGCGGCGCTCGCGCCGTCGGTCAGCACGTGCGCGATGTTCGCGTCGCCGACGATCTGCGCGAGCCGTTCGCGCGGATGAGCCGGATCGAGCGGCACGAACGCGGCGCCCGACTTCAATACCGCGATCAGCGCGACGAGCAGGTCGACCGAGCGCTGCAGCGCGACGCCGACCCGCATTTCCGGTCGTACGCCGGCCGCCACCAGATGGCGCGCCAGCCGGGCCGCGCGCGCATCGACTTCGCCGCGCGTGAACGCACGATCGATATCGGCGACACCACGCGCGTCGGGCCGTGCATGGGCATGCGCGGCGATGCGTGCATGCACGGGCACGAACGGCTCGGCATCGGTCGCGCCGGCCGGCGCGTTCCATGCAAGGAGCTGCGCGCGCTCGGCGGCGGGCAGCCAGTCGAGATCGCCGACCGGCATGTCGGGGCGCGCGAGCGCATCGGCGAGCAGCGTGACGAAGCGCGCGGCCAGCCGTTCGATCGCATCCGCATCGAACAGGTCGAGCGCGTAGATGAACGCGGCGTCGAACGTGCCGTCCGGCGTCGCCTCGACCGACAGCGTCAGGTCGAATTTCGCGGAAGGCGTACCGGACGGCAGCAACGCGGCAGACGCCGCGCCGAGCGCCGGCAACGCACGACGCTCGCCGTATGCGGCCATCACCTGGAACAGCGGATGGTGGCTCGCGCTGCGCGGCACGCCGAGCGCGTCGACCACCTGCTCGAACGGCACGTCCTGATGCATCTGCGCGTCGACGAGCGCACGCTGCGTGCGCGCGACCAGCGACGAGAAATCGCCGTGCGCGGGCACGTCGACGTCGATCGCCAGCGTGTTGACGAAGAAGCCGATCAGGCCGGCGACTTCCGCGCGTTCGCGGTTCGCGGCCGGCACGCCGACGCAGATCCGCGCATCGCCCGTCGCGCGCGCGAGCAGCGCATCGAGCGCGGCGAGCAGCACCGCGAACGGCGTGGCGCCCGACGCGGCCGCGAATGCGCGCAGTTGCGCACCGATGCGCGCGTCGAGCGAAAACACGTGGCGCGCACCGCGCGCACTGCGGCGCGCGGGTCGTGCGGCCGCGCCCGGCAGCGTCAGCACGCCGCGCTGCGGATCGAGCCGTTCGCGCCAGAACGCGAGCTGGCGTTCGCGCTCGCCGGCGTCGAGCCAGCGGCGCTGCCACAGCGCATAGTCGGCGTACTGGATCGGCAGCGGCGCGAGCGGCACCGGTTCGCCCGACGCATAGGCGCGATAGAACGACGCAAGCTCGAACAGCATCACGCCCGACGACCAGCCGTCCGACACGATGTGGTGCACAGTCAGCGCGAGCCAGTGATGCGTCGCGTCGAAGCGCACCAGGTGCGCGCGGACGAGCGGCGCCACGCCGAGGTCGAACGGTTCGGCTTCCTCGGCCGTCGCGACGGCTTGCGCGCGCGCCGTGCGCTGCGCGTCCGGCAGCGCTTCAAGATCGGTTTCGCGCCACGGGCAGCGCAGCGGCGCGTGGATCGTCTGCGCGACGCCGTCCGGCGCTTCGTCGAAGGTCGTGCGCAGCGCCTCGTGGCGCGCGATCAGCGCATCGCATGCAAGCCGCAACGCGTGCACGTCGAGCGGGCCCGTCAGCGCCAGGCGCTCGGTGATGTGATACGCGTCGGGCGCATCGATCAGCCGCGCATGCAGCCACAGCCGCGTCTGTGCGAACGACGCCGGCACGCGGTCGCTGCGCGGCGTGCGCGGCGGGATCGGCAGCACGCGAAAATCGATGCCGGCCGCGCCGAGCTTGTCGATGAACACCGCGCGCTGCGCGTCGGGCAGTTGCGCGAAACGCGTCGCGAGCGCCAGCCAGTCGGGTTGAACCTTCGTCATCCGTCGTCCTTATTGGGTTTCCAGTTCGCCGAGCAGCGCGTCGATCGCGCTCGCCGCATCGGTCGCGCCGCGTGCCGCGCAGGCCGCGTCGATCGCCTCCGCGCAACGCGCCAGCGTGCGCGTGTCGAACAGCGTGCGCAGCGGCAACGCGAGCCCCCAGTGCAGGTTCGCCTGCGCATGGGCCTGCGTCGCGAGCAGCGAATGGCCGCCGAGCAGGAAGAAGTCGCCGTCGCGGCCGATTGCGTCCACGTGCAGCACGCGTTGCCAGATCCCGGCGAGCGCGCGTTCCGTGTCGGTCGCGAGTGCCGCTTCGGCTGCCGTCTCGCGTACCGGCGCGGGCAGCGCATGGCGGTCGCACTTGCCGTTCGGCGTGACGGGCAACGCGTCGAGTTCGACCAGCTGCGACGGCACCATGTAGGCCGGCAGGTGCGCGCGCAGCGTGTCGAGCAGCGCCGCCCGGTCGAGCGGGGCAGCATCGCCGCGCGCGACATAACCGACCAGTTGCTCGTCGCGCACGATCACGACCGCATCGTTCACGCCGGGCGCCGCGCGCAGCAGCGCCTCGATCTCGCCCGGCTCGATCCGCTGGCCGCGCAGCTTGACCTGCGTATCGACGCGGCCGAGGTAATCGAGCGCACCGTCCGCACGCCGTCGCGCGAGGTCGCCCGTGCGGTACATGCGCGCGCCCGGAACGAACGGATCGGGCACGAAGCGCTCGGCGGTCAACGCTGGACGGCCGAGATAACCGCGCGCGAGGCCCGCGCCCGCGAGATACAGTTCGCCGGTCGCGCCGGCCGGCACCGGTTGCCATGCGGCATCGAGCACGTGCAGTTGCAGGTTCGCGATCGGATGGCCGATCGGCACCGCGACCGCCTGCGCGTCGTCGGGGCCGCACGTCCAGTGCGACACGTCGATTGCGGCCTCGGTCGGCCCGTACAGGTTGACGAGCGTCGCGTGCGGCAGCAGCCGCGCCATTTTCTCGACGAGTTCGGGCGCGAGCGCCTCGCCGCTCGCGACGATCAGGCGCACGCTGTCGCATTGCGCGGCGGCCGCGAAATCGTCGAGATGCGCGGCGAACGCGGCGAGCATCGACGGCACGAAGTGCAGCACCGTCACGCCGTGCGCATGGATCGCGGCCGCGAGACGCGCCGGATCGCGATGGTCGCCGGGCGCGGCGATCGCGAGCTTCGCGCCGATCGCCAGCGGCCACACGAATTCCCACACCGACACGTCGAAGCCGAACGGCGTCTTGTGCAGCACGACGTCGTCGCGCGTCAGCCGGTACGCGTGCTGCATCCACGCGATCCGGTTCGCGAGCGCACCGTGCGTGTTGCCGGCGCCCTTCGGCTTGCCGGTCGAGCCGGACGTGTAGATCAGGTAGGCAAGCTGTGCGTCGTCGACCTCGGCGGTCACGCCGGCGAGGTCGACGACCGTTTCGTCGACGGTTTCATCCGCCAGCAGGTCCGCGACCGTCAGCAACTGCGTCGTTGCACCGTCGCCCAGCGCCGCCTCGACCTGCTCGCGCAGATGGGCCTGGGTGATCGCGACGGCCGGCCGCGCGTCGCGCAGCAGATACGCGATGCGTTCGGCCGGATAGTCGGGATCGACCGGCAGGTAGGCCGCGCCGGCCTTCAGCACGCCGACCAGCGCCATCACCATGTCGAACGAACGCTCGACGCACAGCGCGACCGGCGTATCGGGCCGCACGCCGCGCCGGCGCAGCGCGGCCGCGATGCGCGACGTACCGACGTCGAGCTCGCGATAGGTCGCGCGATGCACGCCGCCGTGAACGTCCGCGTATTCGAGCGCGATCGCGTCGGGCGTCGCCCGCGCCGCATCGGCGAATTGCAGGTGCAGCGGCTGCCGTTGCGAAACCGGCCATGTGCGCGCGGTGTCCTGCGCCCGCGCCAGTGCGTCGCGGGTGGCGTCGTCGGCGATCGACAGTGTGCCGAGCAGCGCATCCGGCGTGCGGGCCAGCGCATCGAGTGCGCAGGCGAACGCGCGGTGCCAGGTTTCGACCTGCCGCGCATCGACGCGCGCGGTGTCGTAGCCGTAGTCGATCGTCAGCTCGGCGCCGCTCTCGATCACGAGCGTCAGCGCGAAATCGGTGGCTTCGATGCTGCGCACGCCGCTCAAAACCAGCGCGCGCGGATCGGCGTCGCGCGCCGTGTCGTCGACCGGATAGTTCTCGAACACGACCAGCGTGTCGAACAGTGCGCCGCCCGCGCCGCGCGCCCAGCGCTGGATGTCGGCAAGCGGCGTGTGCGCGTGCTCGGCGGCCGCCGCGTTGTCGCGTTGCAGCGCTTGCAGCCAGTCGGCCGCGCGTTGCTGCGGCGCCGGCGCGGTGATCACCGGCACCGTGTTGATGAAGAGGCCGAGCACCGCATCGACGTCCGCGAATGCGTCGGGACGGCCCGCGACGGTCGCGCCGAACGCGACGGCCGGCTGGTGCGTCATCCGCTGCAGCGCGAGCGCCCACGCGCCCTGCACCAGCGTATTGACGGTCAGCTTCAACGCACGTGCCGTCTGCGCGACATGCGTCATCGCGTCGGCATCGAGCGTCGCGCGCCACGTGACCATGTCGGCATCCGCACGGTCGGCCGTGCGGTCCGCGATCAGCGTCGGGGCGTCGAGTCGTGCGAGGCGTTCGGTCCAGAAGCGTTCGTCGGCGTCGCGGTCGCGCGTGCCGAGCCAGGCGATGAAGTCGCGATACCGGAGTGCCGGGCGGCTCGCGAACGGCGATACGGCGTCCGGGTCGCGATAGTCGCGCAGCACGTCCGCCAGCAGGCGCGCGGTGCTCCAGCCGTCGAGCAGCACGTGATGACGCGTCCACACGACGCGCCATGCGTCGTCGGTCACGCGGATCAGCGTGAGACGCATCAACGGCGGCTCGCGCCAGTCGAAGCCGCGTGCGCGATCGGCCGCGAGCCATGCGTCGAAATAGGCGTCGAGCGTGTCGCCGCGCGTGCGCCAGTCGAGCTGTTCGACCGGCATCCGCGCATGACGATGCACGCACTGCAGCGGCGCGGCTTCGTCCGGCATCACGCTCGTGCGCAGGATGTCGTGGCGCGCGACGGACGCCTCGAACGCGGCGACGAGCCGGTCGGCATCGAGCGCGGCCGCGGTCGCGACGAGCTGGTTCACGTAGCTGGCGTGACCGGGGGCGAACAGCGCGTGGAACAGGATGCCCTGCTGCATCGGCGACAGCGGATAGACGTCATCGATCGTGCGCCAGTCGAGCGGCGTGCGTTCGATCGCGGCCTGCGTGAGACCGGCGGCCTGCGCGAGCGGGAAATCGCCCGGCGTCGCGCCGGCGCCGCGATGCGCGACGCGTGACGCACACGCGTCGACGAGCTCGCGCAGCGCCGCCGCGAAGCGCTCGGCACATGCGTCGATCGTCGTGCGCTCGAATTGCGGTGCACCGTAGACCCAGTGCACTTTCAGCGTGCGTGCGCCGTCGCGATCCGTATCGAGGTACGCGTGGATCGCGAGCGTATTGCCGAGCGGACCGTGCGGATCGCGCTCGACGCCGGTGCCGCCGAAGCGCGGCACGAGCACGGCATCGCGCGGTGCGTCGAACTGGCCGAGATAATTGAACGTGACGCGCGGACGCGGCACGGTGGCCAGCACCGCGCGCGTCGCCGCATCGCCGTAGTGCGCGAGCACGCCGAAGCCGAGCCCCTTGTGCGGCACAGCGCGCAACGTGTCCTTGACCGCGCACAGCGTGTCGCGCGCGGTGGCCGCGACCGGCAGCGTCACCGGGTAATGGCTCGTCAGCCAGCCGATCGTGCGGCTCGCATCGGCATCGTCGAACAGCGCCTCGCGGCCATGCCCTTCCAGTTCGATGCGGCACGAGGCGGCGCCGCTCGCGCCGGCCAGCGCCAGTGCAAGCGCGGCACCCAGCAATTCGATCGTCTGCGTGCGGTAGGCGGCATGCGCATCGGTCAGCGCCGCACGGGTCAACGCCGCGTCGATCGTCTGCACGACGACGGCAGCATCGGCGTTCGTCGCCGTGGCGTCGGGGTGGTCGGGCACGACGTCGTCACCCTGCGCCATGCCGGCCCAGTACGTCGCCTCGGCCGCGAACGGCGATGCCGGTTCCGTCGCCGCACGGGCGAGCCGCGACGCCCAGGCATCCGCGCGCAGGCCCGGCTGCGACAGCCGGATCGGCGTGCGTTCGCATGCCGCGCGGTAGGCCGAGTCCAGGTCGTCGAGCAGGATGCGCCACGACACGCCGTCGACGATCGCATGGTGAATCGCCAGATGGAGCTGCGTCGAGCCGTCCGGCAAGCGTGCCGCGCATGCGCAGGCCAGCGGCCCGCGACCGAGGTCGAGGCGGCGCTGCAACGTGTCGAAGCGCGCGAGCGCGTCGGCTTCGTCGCGGGCGGCGACTTCGACGAACGGCAGCGCGTCGTACGGTTTCGCGGCATCGCTGGCGTGCCACGTGCCGTCCGCGCCGCGTGTGAAACGCTGGCGGAATGCGTCGTGATGCGTCAGCAATGCGTCGAAGGCGCGCGCGAACGCATCGGCGTCGAACGGCCCGCGCACGTCGAATGCGACCGACTGGTTCCAGTGGCCCGGGCGCGGGATGTCGAGCGCGAAGAAACGCTGCTGCGCGGGCGTCAGGACCTGCGCCGTCACCGGTGCGCCGGCGGCAGATCCGGCCGCAGGCTGCGCGACGGCGGCGGCGACAGCCACGTCCTCCGTCTTCGCGATGCGTGCGAGTTCGGCGACCGTCGGGCCGTCGAACAGCTGCTTGGGCGTGAAGCGCACGCCGCGCTTGCGCGCACGGGCGATCACCTGCAGCACGAGGATCGAATCGCCGCCGAGTTCGAAGAAGTTGTCGTCGCGGCCGACCTGCGGCGCCTTCAGCACGGCCTGCCAGACTTCGGCGAGCACCGTTTCGACCGCGCCCTGCGGCGCATTGCCGGACGCGGTCGCGACCGGCGCGGCCGCCTGTTCACGCAACGCGGCACGATCGATCTTGCCGTTCGCGGTCACGGGAAGGCGTGCGAGCGCGACGAACTGCGCGGGCACCATGTAGTCGGGCAGCTTCGCGGCAAGCGCCGCGCGCACGGCGGCCTCGTCGAAGGTCGCGCCGTCGCGCATCACGACGAACGTCGCGAGCCGCAGGCGGCCATCGTGTTCGATCGCGAGCGTTTCGGCCTGCGCGACCGGCCCGGCCGCACGCACGGCCGCACTGACCTCGCCCGGTTCGACACGGTAGCCACGAATCTTCACCTGGTCGTCGATGCGGCCGAGGAACGCGAGACGGCCGTCGGCGCGCAACCGGACACGGTCGCCCGTGCGATACAGCCGCGCGCCGGGCGTAAACGGATCGGGCACGAAGCGCTCGGCGGTCTGCGCCGGGCGCGCCAGGTAGCCGCGCGCGACGCCCGGCCCGCCCAGATACAGCTCGCCCGTCGCGCCGGCCGGCACGCACGCGCCGAACGCGTCGAGCACCAGCGCGCGCGCATTCGGCAGCGGCAGGCCGAGCGGCACGCCGCTCGCGGGATCGCGCGCCTCGGCGGCGATCGACGCCGTATCGCACACGATCGCACCGACCGTCGCTTCGGTCGGCCCGTAGTGGTTGATCACGCGACAGGCCGGCGCAAGCGCGGCCAGGCGCGCGACGAGCGCCCACGTCAGCGTTTCGCCGCCCGTCACGAGCGCATGGCGCGGCAGCACGTCGGCCGGCACGCGTGCGTCGAGCAGCGCCTGCAGGTGGCTCGGCACGATCTTCAGCACGCCGACGTCGCGGCGGCGCATCTCGTCGGCGAACAGGTCCGGATCGAACGCGCAAGCGGCCGGCAGCAGGTGCAGCGTGCGGCCCGCGCACAGCGCGCCGAACAGCGTCGTGTGACCGAGGTCGGCCGCGACGGTCGATACCATCGCGAACGATGCGTCCGGTGCGAACGCGAGTTCGTCGAGCATCCCCTGCACGTAGTCGGCCAGCGCGCCGTGCGACACGACGACGCCCTTCGGCGTGCCGGTCGAGCCCGACGTATAGATCAGGTAAGCGCCCTGTTCCGGGTGCGGCGCGACGCGCACGCCGGCCGCGAGCGCGAGCGTGGCGTCCTGCGCGAGCGTGTCGACGTCGAGCGGCTGTGCGTCGATGCCGGCCGGCCACGCCTCGGTATCCGCGACGAGCGCCCAGCGCGCGCCGCAGTCGGCTGCCGCCGCGGCCAGCCGGGCGGCCGGCTGGGCGGGATCGAGCAGCACGGCGAGCGCGCCGGCCTTCAGCGCGCCGAGCAGGCCGACGACGAAGCGCGCGGAGCGTTCGATGCAGACGATCACCGGCACTTCGGCGCCCACGCCTCGCCCGGACAGCGCGCGTGCGAGGCGGTTCGATGCGTCGTCGAGTTCGCCGAACGTCAGCGACGCCGACGCATCGGCAAGCGCGACGCGATGCGGATACGCGGCCGCCTGCCGCGCGAACGCGGCGGCGATGTCCGCATGTTCGATGCGCAGCGCACGGCCGTCGCGCGGCTGGCGCGCAGCGGCCGACGCGTCGCACGGCAGGACAGCCGTCGTCTGGTGCGGATCGCGCGCGGCGGCACCGACGAGCGCCGCGTAGCTGTGGAGCCACGCACGCGCGGTGTCCGCATCGATGCAGTCGGTCGCATAGGCCGCGACCAGTTCGATGCCGTTCGCATCGTCGGTGAAATCCACCGCGTAGTCGAAGCGTGCGGCGAGATCGGGGCCCGGCGTCGCAACGGCCGTCGCGCCCGGCAGCACGCTGTCGTGCCGCGCGTCGAACTGTTGCGCGAATTTCACGCGCAGCCATTCGTCGCCGCGCTTGACCGGCGGCTTCACCGCGTCGACGACACGCTCGAACGGCACGTCCTGGTGGGCGACCGCATCGAGCGCCGCCGTGCGCGCCGCATCGACGAGCGCGCGGAACGGCAGCGTCGGCGCCACCCGCACGCGCAGCGCGACCGTATTCAGGAACAGGCCCAGCAGCGCACGCGTTTCGGGGCGCTGACGATGCGCGACCGGTACCGCAACCACGACATCCGTTGCGCCGGTCAGGCGCGACAGCCATGCGTCGAGCGCGGCCAGCAGCACCGTGAAGACGGTCGCCTGCGCGTCGCGCGCGAGTTGCCGCACGTCGGCCGCGACCGCGTCGGGCAGCCGCACCGACACGCGCGCACCTTGCAGCGTGCGCGCCGCGCCCGGCTGGCGGTCGACCGGCAGCGCGAGCGGGCCCGGCACGTCGCGCAATGCGCCGCGCCAGTAATCGAGCTGACGTTCACCCTCGCCGCCGGCCAGCATGTCGCGTTGCCAGTCCGCATAGTCGGCGTACTGGATCGGCAGATCGGGCAGCGACGGCGCGCGGCCTTCCGCATACGCGCGATAGGCGGCCGACAGTTCGTCGAACGCGCAGCGCGAACTCCAGCCGTCGGTGATGGCGTGATGGGCCGTCAGCAGCAGGCGGTGACGGTCGTCCGCGAGCGCGACCAGCGTCGCGCGCAGCAGCGGGCCGCGCGCGAGGTCGAACGGTTCGGCCGCTTCGCGCTCGGCAAGACGCGCGGCTTGCGCGTCGCGGGCGGCGGGCGGCTGGTCGCGCAGGTCGACGCTGGCGATCGACACCGGCAGGTGCGCATGAATCCGCTGCATCACCACGCCGTCGTCGTTGTCGACGAGCGTCGTGCGCCATGCCTCGTGCCGGCCGATCACGTGATCGAGCGCGCGTTGCAGCGCGTCGCGATCGAGCGTGCCGTCGATCGCCCAGTGCGCGGCGATGTGATAGGCGGCGCTCGCGTCACGCGTTTGCGCGAGCACCCAGAAACGTTGCTGCGCGAGCGAGGCGGCGCGATCGACGAACGGCGCGCATGCCGCGGCGGCATCGGCCGCACCGGTCGTCAACCGGCGCGCGGCGATCGCGGCCAGCGGTTCGCCGGTTTCGCGTTCCGCACGATCGACCGCTTCGGCCAGTTCGGCGAGCGCCGGATCGGCAAACAGCGTATCGAGCCGCAGGTTCACGCGTACCGCGGCCCGGATCGCGGCCTGCAACTGCATCGCGGCGAGCGAATCGGCGCCCAGCGCGAAGAAGCGGTCGTCGCGCGACGGTGCGACATCGAGGCCGAGCAGCGTCTGCCAGAGGCCGGCGAGCTGCTGTTCGGTCGGCGTGCGCGGTGCGTCGCCGCCACCCTGCGTCGTGTCGCGCGCGGCGGCAATCTTCTCGCGCAGCGCGGCACGGTCGATCTTGCCGTTCAACGTGTACGGCAGCGCATCGCAACGCACGAACCGGTGCGGCTGCCATGCGGCCGGCAGTTGCCCGGCCACGTGCGCCTTGAGCGCCGCATCGTCGGCCGCCGCGCGCAGTGCGACGCACGCGATCAGGCGCGTCGGCCCGTTGCCGGTGTCGGCGACCACGGCTGCGTCGGCCACGGCCGGATGCGCGCGCAGGCACGCGGCGATTTCGGCCGGCTCCACGCGCACGCCGCGTACCTGGACCTGGTCGTCGAGGCGGCCGAGATAGTCGAATGCGTCGTCGTCGCGCAGCCGTGCGAGGTCGCCGGTACGGTACACGCGCGCACCGGGTTCGCCGTCGGCATCCGGAACGAAACGTTCGGCCGTCAGCGCCGGGCGGCCGTGATAGCCGCGCGCGACGCAGACGCCGCCCAGCAGCAATTCGCCCACACCGCCGCCGTCGACGCCGTCGAGGCGCGCGACGCGCGGGCCGATCACGCGACCGATCGGCAACGACGCATAAGCATCGTCGGCGGCCAGCGCGGGCGTCTCGCCCGGTTCGACCGGCCACAGCATCGGCGAAATCACGGCCTCGGTCGGCCCGTAACCGTTGATCAGGCGTACCGACGGGAAGGTGCGGCGCACGAATTCGAACGCCTGCTGCGGCAGCGCTTCGCCGCCGAACGCGAGCACGCGCAGCGCCGGCGGCACGCCGTCGCGCGCGGCCACCGCGGCGAATTCGCGCAGGTAGGCGGGCGGGAACGCCGCCACGTTGACCGCCTCGCTCACCATCAGCGCATGCGCGGCATCCGGCGCGAACGGCTGCGGCGGTGCGACGACGATGCTCGCACCGGTCGCGAGCGGCGCGAGCCAGCACTCGTGCGCGGCATCGAAATTGACCGACGCGAAATGCAGCAGGCGGTCGCCGGCCTCGATCGGCAGCGCGGCCGCGAGCGCGTCGCAGTGCGCGGCGAGCGGCCCGTGTTCGACGACGACCGCCTTCGGCGTGCCGGTCGAACCCGACGTGTAGATCATGTAGGCGGCCGCACGCGGGTGGACGGGCACTGCTTCGTCGTCCTCGGCGACCTCGTGGCCATCCGCTGCCTCGGCTGCCGCGTCGAACGCGTGCTCGAACGGCGTGCCGAGCGCCGTGCGGCCGGCCGCGTCGACGATGCCGTGCCGCAGCCGGGCATCCCGGACGATCCAGTCGAGGCGCGCGGCCGGATGGCGCGGGTCGAGCGGCACGAACACGCCGCCCGCCTTCAGCACGGCCAGCAGCGCGACGAACAGTTCGCACGAACGCTCGACGCACACGCCCACCCGCACTTCCGCGCCGACACCGGCCGCGCGCCTCGACTGG
>NZ_WIXR01000046.1:0-30732 GCF_019425585.1 Burkholderia sp. COPS
CGGCATCGCGCAGGCGGCGAGAAGCGTGGCAAGCGTCAACGCGCAGAGCGGCGCGCGCAACGGGCGAAGCAGGCCGGTGCGTGCGCGTGCGGCTGCGGACAGGTGGGACATGAGCCTCGTTCCTCATCGGATTCTGATCAAGGCGTAAGAGTAACGCACCCGCCCCGCGGCAGGCGAGCCGACACTTCGCGCGTGAAAACGTTCGCAGCCCGCTCGCGAGCGGCCCGAGGCGGGTCGGCGGCACGGCGAAACGCGCCAAACCGGTGTCGTGGCGCGTGTTAACATCGGAGCCGTTTTCGTCCTCCACCAGAAGCGGGTAATCACATGCAGATCGGTCAGCGGCTCGGTACGCCGCTCTCATCCTCGGCCACGCGCGTCATGCTGCTCGGCGCCGGCGAGCTCGGCAAGGAAGTCATCATTGCGTTGCAGCGTCTCGGTGTCGAAGTCATCGCGGTCGACCGCTATCCGGACGCACCCGGCCATCAGGTCGCGCATCGCGCACACGTGATCGACATGACCGACGCCGCCGCGCTGCGCGCGATCGTCGAGGCCGAACGCCCGCACCTGATCGTGCCCGAGATCGAGGCGATCGCGACCGACGCGCTCGCGGCGATCGAGGCGGCCGGTCTTGCCGAGGTGATCCCGACCGCGCGCGCGACGCAGCTCACGATGAACCGCGAAGGGATCCGCCGGCTCGCGGCCGAGGAGCTCGGCCTGCCGACGTCCCCTTATGCGTTCGCGGATTCGTTCGAAGCGTTCAGCGCGGCCGTCGCGAAGATCGGCATGCCGTGCGTCGTGAAACCCGTGATGTCGTCGTCGGGCAAGGGGCAGTCGGTCGTGAAGACCGAAGCCGACGTGAAGCCGGCGTGGGACTACGCGATGGCGGGCGGGCGCGTGAACCACGGCCGCGTGATCGTCGAAGGCTTCATCGATTTCGACTACGAGATCACGCAGCTCACCGTGCGCGCGATCGATCCGGCGACGGACGCCACGCGCACCTATTTCTGCGAGCCGGTCGGCCACGTGCAGGTGGCGGGCGACTACGTCGAGTCGTGGCAGCCGCAGCCGATGAGCGCGGCGGCGCTCGAGAAGTCGCGCGAGATCGCGCACAAGGTCACCGAGGCACTCGGTGGGCGCGGCCTGTTCGGCGTCGAGCTGTTCGTGCGCGGCGACGACGTGTGGTTCTCCGAGGTGAGCCCGCGGCCGCACGATACGGGCCTCGTCACGCTCGCGTCGCAGCGCCAGTCGGAGTTCGAGCTGCATGCGCGCGCGATTCTCGGGCTGCCGGTCGATCCGGCGCTCGGTTCGCCGGCCGCGTCGGCCGTGATCTACGGCGGGCTCGACGAGCGCGGCATCGCGTTCGAAGGCGTGCGCGACGCGCTCGCGGTGCAGGGCGCCGACCTGCGGCTGTTCGGCAAGCCGGAGAGTTTTGCGAAGCGGCGCATGGGCGTCGCGCTGGCGACCGGCGCGACCGTCGACGAAGCTCGCGAACGCGCGAAGCGTGCCGCCGCGGCCGTCCGGCCCGTGTCGGCGCGCTGACGTAACCAGGAGAGGACGATGACGCCAAGCTGGCTGCGTATCGTAAAGCTGGGCGCCGCACTGGCGCTGGTCGCGAGTCTCGCGGGTTGCGGCGTCGCGGCCGCACCGTGCCGGGTGGCCTCGGCCGGGCTCAAGATCGTGCCGCTCGTCGGCCATCTCGCGGCCGCGCCGACCGACGCGTGTGCCGACGTCATCGATCCCTGATCAAGCTACACGACGCGATCGCCAACAATCATTGCGCGCCCCGCGAGGGCGCGTTTCCACCCGTCTCGTGAGAGGACCTGCATGATTCGCCAAACGCTCGCCGCGCTTGCGCTCGCCGGCACCGCCGTTTCCGTCGCGCATGCCGCGCAACTGACCGTCGAAGAGATCGACGCCGATGCGCGCCAGTTCGCCGTCTACCAGTGTGCGAACCAGAAACAGCCCGTGCGCGTGTCGTACTGGCTCGCGGGCAACGGCCAGAGCTTCGCGCTCGTGCCGGTCAACGGGAAGCAGATGCTGTTCGTCGACACGGTGTCGGCGTCCGGCGCGCGCTATCAGGCCGGCCGCTATACGTGGTGGACGAAGGGCAAGGAAGCGACGCTGCGCGACGAGATCGCCGACCAGAATGCGCCGCCGCTGCTGGGCGACTGCGTTCAGGTCGAGAAGAAAAAGAAGAAGGGCTGAGCGACGGGCGGGAACGCGGATCGTGCCTGGCGGTGGCGGCCGGCGTCAGGCTCCCTGGCGTGACTGCCTGCCGCGCGGGTCGGCGGCGGGCGATCCAGCACGACGATCCGGCAAGACGATCCGGCAAGACGATCCGGCAAGACGATCCGGCAAGACGATCCGGCAAGACGATCCGGCAAGACGATCCGGAACCTGACCCCTGAAATTATCCGTCGACCGATCGGGATAGCCCGAACGGGGCATTCGTCGACCGCACGGGCCTGCCCGGGCCCGCCGCGCGCACGGTCGGCGGGGCCGTTCGCGGCGTTGTCACGGACAGATGGCTGCGCAGTGCTACAATACGCCCCTTTCCGCCGGCATTCGCGCCGAACGGAGTCCGCACGGCCTGGCGTCCAGCGTTCATATTGAACCGGTCCCAAGCGCCAGAGCGGCGCCGCGCGGCGCGCCGCGGCTCCGTCTAATTCCGAATTGTGATGAGCGCAGGCCCGGCTGGCCTGACGCACGATGTCCCCGCCGCGCCTTTTGAGCGAAACGCCACCATGTCCGATTCTGTCGCCAAGCCCGTCGACGCAACCTTCGATCAATTCGGCCTTGCCGCCGATATCCTGAAAGCCATTGCGGAGCAGGGTTATACGACGCCGACGCCGATCCAGGCGCAGGCCATTCCGGTCGTGCTCGCCGGCCGCGACGTCATGGGCGCCGCGCAAACGGGTACCGGCAAGACCGCGAGTTTCTCGCTGCCGATCATCCAGCGGCTGCTGCCGCAGGCCAACACGAGCGCGTCACCGGCGCGCCACCCGGTGCGCGCGCTGATCCTCACGCCGACCCGCGAACTCGCCGACCAGGTCGCCGCGAACGTGCACGCGTATGCGAAGCACACGCCGCTGCGCAGCGCGGTCGTGTTCGGCGGCGTCGACATGAACCCGCAGATGGCCGAACTGCGCCGCGGCGTCGAGATCCTGATCGCGACGCCGGGCCGCCTGCTCGACCACGTGCAACAAAAGACGGCGAATCTCGGCCAGGTGCAGATCCTCGTGCTCGACGAAGCCGACCGGATGCTCGACATGGGCTTCCTGCCCGATCTGCAGCGCATCCTGAACCTGCTGCCGAAGGAACGTCAGACGCTGCTGTTCTCGGCCACCTTCTCGCCGGAAATCAAGAAGCTCGCGTCGACGTACCTGCGCAACCCGCAGACGATCGAAGTCGCGCGCAGCAATTCGACGAACGCGAACGTCACGCAGATCGTCTACGACGTCGCCGAAGGCGACAAGCAGGCGGCCGTCGTGCAGTTGTTGCGCGATCGCGGGCTCAAGCAGGTGATCGTGTTCTGCAACAGCAAGATCGGCGCGAGCCGGCTGGCGCGCAATCTCGAGCGCGACGGCGTGGTCGCGTCGGCGATCCACGGCGACAAGACGCAGATCGAGCGGATGCAGGCACTCGATGCGTTCAAGCGCGGCGAGATCGAGGCGCTGGTCGCGACCGACGTGGCCGCGCGCGGCCTCGACATCGCCGAACTGCCCGCCGTGATCAACTTCGACCTGCCGTTCAGCGCGGAAGACTACGTGCACCGGATCGGCCGTACCGGCCGCGCGGGTGCGACGGGCGACGCGCTGTCGCTGTGCAGCCCGAACGAGCGCAAGCAGCTTGCCGATATCGAGAAGCTGATCAAGCGTCCACTCGAGATGCAGACGCTCACGCTCGACAAGCCGGCGCGCCATCGTCACGACGAGCGCGGCAACGACCGCGGCGGCGATCGCAACAGCGAGCGCGGCGGCGAACGGGGCGGCCGTCGCGAACGCGACGAACATCGTGGTGCGTCGGGACGCCGCCCGGGCGGCTCCGAGCGCGGTCATCACCGTCGCCACGAAGCGCCGGTCGACGATTTCTTCCTGAAGCCGTACGAGCCGTCGGCGCCCGCGAAGCAGCGGGACGACGCGCAGCCTGCGCAGCAGCCCGAGAAGAAGGGGCCGAAGCGTCAGGTCGCCGCGCTGCTCGGCGGGTTCGGGATGCCGCGCAAGCCGTCGGCGTAAGCCTGGCGGACACGACGGCGCGGCGCGCGAGCGCTGCGGGAAAAGCGGGTGCATGCGATGAGCATGTGCCCGTTTTTCATTGGGGGCGCGGTTCGATGGAGGAGCGGAAGAGGGCGCTTGGCGCCGGCGGCGAGCGATGCAAGCGGCATCCGGCAGCCGCGGGATCGGTGCGAAACCGGCACGAAACCAGCGCGAAACCGCGCGTCACCCGGCCTGCGGCCCGAAGCGCGTCGCCCACGCGGCCGTTGCGGCTGCGTAGAACGCATCGAGAGTCGTGGCTGCGAGCGCGCCGGCCGGCGCGAGGCCCAGATGCGCGGCCGCAGCCTGCAGTGCCGGCAGCGGATCGTCGCGTTCGAGCGCGGTCGCGCCCGTCTGCTTGCTGAGCTTTTCGCCGTTCGCGTCGACCACGACGGGCACGTGCAGGTATCGCGGGGTCGGCACGCCGAGGCACTGCTGCAGGTAGATCTGGCGCGCGGTCGAGTCGAGCAGGTCGGCGCCCCGCACGACGTGCGTGATGCCTGCATCGGCATCGTCGACGACGACCGCGAGCTGATACGCCCATTGCCCGTCCGCGCGTTTCAGCACGAAATCGCCGACTTCGGTCGCGAGGTTCTGCGTTTGCGTGTGCTGCCAGCGATCGTCGAACGTGACGATCGCGGCGGTGCCGTCCGGCACGCGCAGCCGCCATGCGCGCGCGGGCTTGCCGTGCAGGCCGGTGCGACAGGTGCCCGGATAGGCGAGCGTCGTGTGGCGCTCGTGCGCGGCGCGCAGCGAGTCGGCGATTTCCTTGCGCGTGCAGCCGCACGGATAGACGAGCCCGGCCGAGACGAGCCGTTCGAGCGCGGCCGTATAGGCCGCGTCCCGCGTACTTTGCCAGACGGGCGGCTCGTCGGGCGTCATGCCGAAATGCGCGAGCGTCGCGAGGATATCGTCGGCCGCGCCGGGTACCGTGCGCGGGCCGTCGAGATCCTCGATGCGCACGAGCCATGCACCGCCATGCGCGCGCGCGTCGAGCCAGCTCGCGAGCGCGCCGACCAGCGAGCCGAAGTGCAGCGGGCCGGTGGGCGACGGCGCGAAACGGCCGCGATAGCCGCTCATCGGGGCGCGGGGCGGCGCGCGGTCAGGCTGCGCTGGCTGCCGGTGCGCAGGCCGGGCACGACTGGCCGGGCACGTAGCTCGGCGACTGTTGCGCTTCCGGCGTGACGACCGCGCGGCACGCGAAGCACGTGACGTTCCCGGTGGGCTGGAGTTGCGGGTTCAGCGCGGTGCGGTAATCGAACACGAAGCAGTCGCCGTGATAGTGCGCGCCGCCGACTTCCTCGAAGTATTTCAGGATCCCGCCTTCGAGCTGGTACACGTTCTCGATGCCGATTTCCTTCATGTGGATCGCGGCCTTCTCGCAGCGGATGCCGCCCGTGCAGAACGACACGACCGTCTTGCCTTCGAGGTCGGCGCGGTTCGCGTCGATCACTTCAGGGAATTCGCTGAACTTGTCGATCCGGTAGTCGAGTGCGTCGTCGAACGTGCCGACGTCAACTTCGAATGCATTGCGCGTGTCGAGCATCACGACCGGGCGGCCCGTGTCGTCGTGGCCGCGGTCGAGCCACGTCTTCAGCGTGCGTGCGTCGACGAACGGCGCGCGGCCGAGTTCCGGCTTGATCGCCGGTTTCTTCATCGTGATGATCTCGCGCTTCAGGCGCACGAGCATCCGGCGGAACGGCTGCGAATCGGACAGGCTTTCCTTGAACTGCAGCGACGCGAACTTGCCCTCGAACAGCGGATCGTGGCGGATGTACGCGATGAATGCGTCGGTGGCGTCACGCGTGCCGGCGATGAACAGGTTGATGCCTTCCGGCGCGAGCAGGATCGTGCCGCGCAGGCCGAGTTCGTTGCAGCGGGCGGTGACGAGCGGGCGCCATTGCTCGGTCGCGTCGAGCGACACGAAGTGGTAGGCGGCGAGGTTGACGATGGTCATGATGGTCCGACGGGAAAACGGCCGCACGGCGGCCCGCAAAAAAGGGTGCGAAGCCGGGGCGTTGATTCGAAAAACCGTATTATCCCGCAAACGGCGCGGGCATCGGTACCCGGCTGGTCGGCCAACCGCGCGACGCGTCGCCGCGCGTATCGGCCGAACGGCCAAAGCGGGCATTTTTTGGGCAGCCTGCGCGGCGGGGCGGCTACAATAGCGCCCATGTCAGATCCCCGCTTCGTCCATCTTCGCGTTCACTCCGAATTCTCGATTGCCGACGGCATCGTGCGCATTGACGACATCGTCAAGGCGGCGGCCGCGGACGGTCAGGGCGCGCTCGCGCTCACCGATCTCGGCAACGCATTCGGCCTCGTCCGTTTCTACCAGGAAGCCCGCGGCAAGGGCATCAAGCCGATCGCCGGCTGCGACGTCTGGATCGCCAATCCCGACGACCGCGACAAGCCGTCGCGGCTGCTGCTGCTCGTCAAGGACAAGGTCGGCTACCTGAATCTCTGCGAGCTGCTGTCGAAGGCGTGGCTCACGAACCAGTACCGCGGCCGTGCGGAACTCGACGCGAGCTGGCTCGACGGCGAGCTCGCGCAGGGGCTCCTCGCGCTGTCGGGCGCGCAACAGGGCGATATCGGGCTCGCGTTTGCCGCGGGCAACGAAGAAGCCGCGCGCCGTCACGCCGAGCGCTGGGCGAAGGTGTTCCCCGGCGGCTTCTACATCGAGCTGCAGCGTTACGGCCAGCCGGGCGCCGAGGCGTACATCCAGCAGGCCGCGACGCTCGCCGCGGCGCTGAAGCTGCCGGTCGTCGCGACGCACCCGACGCAGTTCATGACCGACGACGATTTCACCGCGCACGAAGCGCGCGTGTGTATCTCGGAAGGGGACATCCTCGCGAATCCGCGGCGCCAGAAGCGTTTCACGACCGACCAGTATTTCCGCACGCAGGACGACATGGTCGCGCTGTTCGCCGACCTGCCGTCGGCGATCGCGAACACGGTCGAGATCGCGAAGCGCTGCAACCTGAAGCTCGAGCTCGGCAAGCCGAAGCTGCCGCTGTTCCCGACGCCGGACGGCATGTCGCTCGACGACTACCTCGTCCAGCTGTCGAAGGAAGGGCTCGAGACGCGTCTCGCACAGCTGTATCCGGCCGAAGCCGAACGCGACGCGCAGCGCGACACGTACTACAAGCGCCTCGAATTCGAGTGCGGGACCATCACGAAGATGGGCTTTCCCGGCTACTTCCTGATCGTCGCGGACTTCATCAACTGGGCGAAGAACAACGGCGTGCCGGTCGGCCCGGGCCGCGGCTCGGGCGCCGGTTCGCTGGTCGCGTACGCGCTCGGCATTACCGATCTCGACCCGCTGCGCTACAACCTGCTGTTCGAGCGTTTCCTGAACCCGGAACGCGTGTCGATGCCCGACTTCGACATCGACTTCTGCCAGCACGGCCGCGATCGCGTGATCCAGTACGTGAAGGAAAAATACGGCGCGGATGCCGTGTCGCAGATCGCCACCTTCGGCACCATGGCCGCGAAGGCGGCCGTGCGCGACATCGGCCGCGTGCTCGACCTCGGCTACATGTTCACCGACGGTATCGCGAAGCTGATCCCGTTCAAGCCGGGCAAGCACGTGACGATCGCCGACGCGATGAAGGAGGAGCCGCAGCTTCAGGAGCGCTACGACCACGAGGACGAAGTGCACCAGCTGCTCGACCTCGCGCAGCGCGTCGAGGGCCTCACGCGTAACGTCGGGATGCACGCGGGCGGCGTGCTGATCGCGCCCGGCAAGCTGACCGATTTCTGCCCGCTGTACACGCAGGGCGACGACGGCGGCGTGGTCAGCCAGTACGACAAGGACGACGTCGAAGCCGTCGGCCTCGTGAAGTTCGACTTTCTGGGTCTCACGACGCTGACGATCCTCGACTGGGCCGAGCGCTACATCCGCCGCCTCGATCCGTCGAAGGCCGACTGGTCGCTCGCGCAGGTGCCGCTCGACGATCCCGCCTCGTTCCAGATCCTGAAGAAGGCCAACACGGTCGCCGTGTTCCAGCTGGAAAGCCGCGGGATGCAGGGCATGCTGAAGGATGCGCAGCCCGACCGTTTCGAGGACATCATCGCGCTCGTGTCGTTGTACCGTCCGGGCCCGATGGACCTGATCCCGAGCTTCTGCGCACGGAAGCACGGCCGCGAGAAGGTCGACTATCCGGATCCGCGCGTCGAACCCGTCCTGAAAGAGACCTACGGCATCATGGTCTATCAGGAGCAGGTGATGCAGATGGCGCAGATCATCGGCGGCTACTCGCTCGGCGGCGCGGACTTGCTGCGTCGCGCGATGGGCAAGAAGAAGCCCGAGGAGATGGCCAAGCATCGCGAGATCTTCGCCGAGGGTGCGGCGAAGAACGGCCTCACGCGCGAGAAGTCCGACGAGATCTTCGACTTGATGGAGAAGTTCGCGGGCTACGGCTTCAACAAGTCGCACGCGGCTGCCTACGCACTGCTCGCGTATCACACCGCGTGGCTGAAGGCGCACCATCCGGCCGAATTCATGGCGGCCAACATGACGCTCGCGATGGACGACACCGACAAGGTGAAGATCCTGTTCGACGATTGCATCGTGAACAACCTCGCCGTGCTGCCGCCCGACATCAACCAGTCGCATTACCGCTTCGAGCCGGTCGCGGAAGCCGACGGCAAGCGCTCGCGCACGATCCGCTACGGCCTCGGCGCCGTGAAGGGCAGCGGCCAGAACGCGATCGAGGAAATCCTGCGCGCCCGCGAGGAAAAGGCATTCACCGACCTGTTCGACTTCTGCGAGCGGATCGACCGGCGCGTCGTCAACCGCCGCACGGTCGAGGCGCTGATCCGCGCCGGCGCATTCGATTCGCTGAATCCGAACCGTGCCCAGCTGATCGCGTCGGTGCCGCTGGCGATGGAAGCGGCCGACCAGGCCGAGGCGAACGCGATGCAGGCCGGCCTGTTCGACATGGGCGCCGAATCGCCGCACGCGCATGCGCTCGTCGACGAGCCCGCGTGGGACGACAAGCGCCGCCTG
Source organism: Burkholderia sp. COPS (assembly GCF_019425585.1). NCBI lineage: Bacteria > Pseudomonadati > Pseudomonadota > Betaproteobacteria > Burkholderiales > Burkholderiaceae > Burkholderia > Burkholderia sp. COPS. The sequence goes on from NZ_WIXR01000046.1 coordinate 9,265, forward strand.
CAGGAAGAAAAGGGCGCGCTCGGCTTCTACCTGTCCGGCCACCTGTTCGACGCGTATCGCGATGAGGTGCGCCGCTTCGTGCGGCAGAAGGTCGGCGACCTGAAGGAAGGGCGCGACAAGCTCGTGGCCGGCATCATCGCTTCGCTGCGCACGCAGATGACCCAGCGCGGCAAGATGCTGATCGCGCTGCTTGACGACGGCTCGGGCCAGTGCGAGATCACGATCTTCAACGAGCAGTTCGAGGCGAACAAGGCGCTGTTCAAGGAAGACGAACTGCTGATCGTGCAGGGGCAGGCGCGCAACGATGCGTTCACGGGCGGCATCCGCTTCACGGCCGACACGGTGATGGATCTCGAACGCGCGCGCAGCCGTTATGCGCAGGCCGTGCGGCTGACGATGAACGGCAACGCCGACGCGGCCGCGCTGCGCCGTGTGCTCGAGCCGCACGTGTCGAAGGACGATCCCGCGGCCACGGCTGCGGTCGAGGCGCCTGCGCCGCGCGGCGGCGGGCGCGACGGCGGCCGTCGCCCGCAGGCGCCGCTGCCGAACGGGCTCGCGGTGCAGGTTCACTACAGCAACGCGCGGGCGCAAGGCGAAATGCGCCTCGGCGACGCATGGCGCGTGAAGCCGAGCGACGTGCTGCTCGCGGAGCTGCGTGCGGCGTTCGACGGCAGCGTCGTCGAAATCACGTACTGACCGCGCTTCAGCCGACGGCTGTCGCGCCACGCGGCCCGCCGCATCGCCATCGTGCGGTGCGGCGGGCCGTTTTGCATGTTCACGCAAGCGGGTCTTGGGCTGGCCATCCGGACGCTATACAATCCGGCGCTGGCCGCACGAACGCGGCGCCGATCGCCGCTCGTCCGGCAGGTGGCGCCGGTATCGCGCGCATGAACGGGGGCGGATCCGTGCGGCGAGCGGCGACATGCGACAAGGCCGTCCCGGAGCCGAATGCCTGGAAATGGCCCGTCGCGACAACAATGAACTGACAGTCACCACATGACCATGGCCAATGGGAACCCGCCGCAGCGGATCCTCGTGATCCGGATCGATTTTTTGGGCGACATGCTGTGCACGACGGCGTTTCTCGGTGCGCTGAAGGAGCGCTGGCCCGGCGCGGAACTGCATGTGGTCGCGAACCGCTACAACGCGGCCGCGCTGGCCGGAAACCCGGACGTGGACATGATCCACACCTACGTGTACAGCCGCCAATGCGAACGCAACGACCGTCCCGGGCGGATGCGTGCATTCTTCGACCGGTTGCGGCTCGTGCGTCGCCTGCGCCGCTTGCGGTTCGACCTCGTGGTCGTGCCGAACGGCGGCATGCATCGCAGCAGCATGCAGTTCGCGCGCCAGATCGGCGCGAAGGATTGCCGCTGGCACGATGCCGAGACCGAATTCGACGATCGCAAGCCCGAGCATGTCGCGCAGCGGCCGATGTGCCACGAAGCACTGTCGGGTTTCCGGCTCGTGCCCGAGCTCGGCCGCGCCGATCTCGACCGTCTCGAGTTGTCGGTCCATCCCGACCGCGCGCTGCAGGACGCGTGGCATCGGCTGCTCGGCGCGCGCACGAAGCCGCGGGTCGGGCTGTTCGTGACGAACAAGGCGGCCGAGCGCCGCTGGCCTGCGGAACGCTGGCACGACCTCGCCGAGCGGCTTGCGCCGAGCGTCGATGTGATCGTGTTTCGCGACCCGGCCGTGGGTCACGCGCCCGAGGACGACTCGTGGCGCGACGTGAACGCCCGCCATGTCGCGCCTTCGTCGGTCGCCGATCTCGTGGCGGCCGCGAGCCTGCTCGATGCGATCGTCTCGGCCGACAGCGCCCCCGTGCACCTCGCGTCGGCGCTCGGCGTGCCCGTCGCCGCGTTGTTCGAGGATCGTCCCGAGAAATACCTGCGCTGGCACCCGCTCGGTGTGCCGCACGTGATCCTGCGCGCCGGCGCGACCGTCGACGCGATCGGTGTCGACGCAGTCGAGCGCGCGGTGCGTCATCTGCTGCCGCAGGCCACCCATCGCGATGAACCGCTGGCCGACGCAGCCTGCCCGCGGCCGGCCGCCGATGTCGCGACGCCGGTGATCTTGGCGGCCTCATAACCCCACGGGCGCCGCGGGCGTCACAAGCCCCGCGCGTGCGGCACCGGCCCGGCATCGGCATTGGCATCGACACCGACACTGGCACCGGCACCGGCACCGGCACCGGCACCGGCACCGGCACCGGCGCGCGGTGCGCCTGCGCGGCATCCCCCCATGAGCAGGGCCGTATCAGGGCAGCCGCACGGCCGATTCGCCAGGCCGCGCCGGCTGCTGCAAAATCCTGTACATTGCCAGCCTTGTTCAGCCAGCCGGATACCCGAATCGCCGTGGCCCTGTTTTCTTCCGCCCGCCCGCCCAGAACCATCCTCGTGGCCGCGCCGCGCCGTATCGGCGACGTGCTGCTGACGACGCCGCTCGTCCGTTCGCTGAAGGCCCGCTGGCCGGATGCGCAGATCGACATGCTGGTGTTTCGCGGCACCGAAGGCGTGCTCGAGCACAATCCGGACGTGCGGCGCGTGATCGTCGTCGCGCAGCGCGCGGGCTTCCGCGAGCGGTTGCGCGACGCGCTGTCGATGTGGCGCCGCTACGATCTTGCGTGCGCGGCCCTGAGCTCCGACCGGCCGCGCTTCTACAGCTGGTTCGCGGGCCGCAAGCGGGTGGGCCTCGTCGATCCGAACCGCGTGACGTGGCTCACGCGGATGATGCTGAACGGCATCGCGATCAATCATCACGAATCCGCGCATACGGTCGTCAGCACGCTGGCACTCGCGCCGGTGATCGGCATCGAGCCGGTGTCCGAGGTCGTCGCACCCGGCATCGGCGACGATCCGGCACGGCGTGCGCGTTTCGACGTGTGGCTCGCCGAGTCGCCCGCGATCCGCGCCGGCAAGCCGCTGGTTGTCCTGCATCCGTATCCGATGTTCCGTTACAAGCAGTGGCGGCTCGACGGCTGGGTCGAGATGATCGGCTGGCTGCGCGAGCACGGCTATGCGGTCGCGCTGTCGGGCGGCCCGGCCGACAGCGAGCGCGAGTATGCGGAGCAGGTCGCGGCCGAAGCGGGCGGCGACGTGCTGAACCTGGTCGGACGCCTGACGTTCGGCGAAAGTGCCGAACTCGTCCGGCGCGCGCGGCTTTTCATCGGGCCCGATACCGGCGCGACGCACGTCGCGGCCGCGACCGGCACCGACACGATCGCGCTGTTCGGCCCGTCCGACCCGGTGCGCTGGGGCCCGTGGCCGCAGCACTGGCCGGCGACCGAGAATCCGTGGCCGCTGCGCGGCTCGGGGCGACACGGGAACGTGTGGCTGCTGCAGGGGGAGGGCGATTGCGTGCCGTGCCGGCACGAGGGCTGCGAGCGCAAGGTCGACAGCCGCAGCGACTGCCTCGTCAATCTCGGTGCGCAGCGCGTGAAGGCCGCAGCGGCCGAGATGCTGGGGCTGAATCCGCCGGGCCCGGCCGCGGTCACCGTCGATACGTCACGGCTGCATCGCGCCGGTTCCGACTGACGCGCGGGCGGCGCGCGCCGTTCTTTTTGTCGTTCTGGATAGCCTGCTTCGCGACGGGCCGCGCTGAACGCATACAGCCCGGTCGCTTCGACGGCGGGCGCCGCCGCCGCCGAAGTCGGTCGGCAGCACGGCGCAGGCCGCCGCGCGTCAAGCGTTACGCGCTGCGCCGGATCGCCGACGTCTCGCGCGGCAGCGCCTCGCCGCGCTCGCCGCAGCCGAGCAGGATACCGGCCAGCAGCACGATCAGGTGCCCTTCGGCGAAATCGAGCAGCAACGAATTCGCGAGACTGCCGATCGCGAAGATCGCGAGCCAGGCGAGCAGCAGATGCCGCGAGCGCGGGTCGAGCGCGCGGCTGCCGCGTGCGATCTGCACGATCAGGTTGATGAACAGCAGCAGGCCGAGCGTCCCGAGCTGCACGGACATCAGCAGGTATTCGTTGTGCGGGTTCGACGTCAGCTGGCCTTCGGCGGCCGTCTTGCCGGCCGTGAGTTTCTCGAATTCGGATTCGAGGCCGCCCGCACCATAGCCGATCACCGGGCGCTGGCGATACAGTTCGAAGCCCTTCTTGTACCACTCGAGACGCAGCCCGGTCGACGTCGCCGCATCGCTCTGCCGATACTGCTGCACCTCCGACACGACCTTGATGAGCCGGCCGTTGTGAACCGTGCAAGCCGCGACCACCAGCGCGATGCCGGCCAGGACGAACACCCCGGCGACGAGCCCCGCGCGCAGCGCCGACCGGCGGCGCAGCAACAGCACGAAACGCACCGCGACGACGAGGATCAGCAGCAGCGCGATCACTTGCCCGGTGCGGCCCTGCAGCATCACGAAGACGTTCACCAGCGACCACGCGGCGATGGCGGCGCAAGCGACACGCGACAGCGTCGTGCGCGCCGACAGCGCGAGATCGGCGGCCTGGTAGAACAGCAGCGCGCCGAACATGCCGGCTGCGATGTGGTTCTTGAACACCCATGCGCGCGACAGCGGCAGCTGGGTCGCATGCGCGGGCCCGATCGCGGTCAGCCCGAGGTAGTTGGTCGTCGACAGCAGCAGGATGACGCACAGCGTGGCGAACCAGCAGCGCTGCACGATCGGCGCCCAGTTCGAATGGCGGAACGCGAGCACGGCAAAAGGCAGCAGCAGCAGCTTGTCGTATTTGGCGACCCAGTTCCACGCCTTGGCGTGCGGCGCAACCGTATAAGTGACGCTGACGGCCAGCGCGGCGAGGATCAGCAGTGCCGCGAGCGAAGCCTGGTCGGTGACGAACGAGCGCAGGTCACGCCAGAATTCGGGGGAGATGACGAGCGCGGCGGCGAACAGCCCGCAGAAGACGTTGGTCAGCGCGGTCGAGACCGGCACCATGCAGAGCGCGGCAACGGCGAAGGCGCGGGCGGCGGTCAGGCGCCGCGTGGCGGGAGCGGAAAACGAAAGCATCGGAACCTGTCGAATGGACGAATGCGGCTTGCGGGCATCGTGCTGCGCGCCGCGCGCCCCGGCGGGAGAGCCGGGACGAACGGCGCAGAGTATACGCGAAGCAGGGGGCGTTTCCGCGCTGTTTTCGGGGCCCGATCAGCTGAACGCGCGCTTGATCCGCGAACGCAGCAGCGCGCGCTTCAGGCGGCCTTCGATGGCCGGCGTGTCGAGCGCGACGCGCGTGCCGGCCGGTTCGCCGCGATGCAGGTAGTAGCGGTCGAACGTCGCCTGGGTCATGCCCCATTTGTTGAGGAACTGGCGGCGGCCGTCGTTCTTGACGATCTTGCCCGTGCTTTTCTGCTGGAAGTGGTAGACGAGGCTGTCGCCGGCGCCAATGAAGATCCGGCAGCCTGCATCCCAGAATTTCATCGAGAAATCGTTGTCGCTGCTCATGCCGGGCGACAGTTCGCTGCTGTAGCCGCCGATCCGGTTCCACCAGTCGCGGTGCACGAGCGTCGGCGGCCAGGTCGAGCCGAGCCAGTCCGCGCGCGCGAGCTTCGGCGCCGCCGCGACGAGGCCCGCCGCATCGAAATGCTCGGCGTCGCGGCCGAAATTGCTGACCACGACGCACGGGTTGCGCGTGTCGACCGGCTCGATCATCGTGCCCGACAGCATGAACAGGTCGGTCGGCATCTGTTCGATGCGGCGCACGAGCGCCGTGTCCCAGCCGGGGCAGCAGAACATGTCGTCGTTCATGTAGACGACGTAGTCGCGGGTCGCGCGTGCGGCGGCCCAGTTCACCGCGTGGCAGATGCCGATGTTGGTCGGCGACGCGGTGTGTTCGATGCCTTCGCTGCGCACCCAGTCGAGCGTGCCGTCGGAGCCGTCGTTCACGTGGACGATGATCTGGTGGTCGTACGCGGAGTGGCGGCGCAGGCTGTCGACGACGAGCTTGAGGTACGGCAGGTTGTTCCAGGTCGGAATGATGATGGAGAACATGGCGGTCGGATTCGGTGGTCGTCGTGGCGGGCGGCGCGCGGCGCCGCCAGTCGGGCGAGCGGGCACGCGCGGCGCGGGCAGCCCGGCATTGTAACGCCGCGCCGGTCGCGTGCCGGGCGGGCGCTCAGCGCGCCCGTTCGTGGCCGAGCTTCAGGAACCGGTAATACACGGTTTCCGCGTTGAACACGGCGATCATGAAGCCGGCGCGGCCGTCGAGGAAGCCGCGCCGCAGCACGTAGGTGCGCACGAACGCCCAGGCGCCGCGCGCGAGCGCCTTGCCGAAGCCGCCGCGCTGGCCGGCCGCGCGGCGCTGGCGCGCGCCGGCCGTCGAATATGCGTCGAGCTTGCGCACGACGGTTTCGAAATCCTCGTACGAGTAGTGCATCAGCTTGCCGGACAGGCGCTGCGCCGCGCCGTCGAACACGAGGCGCTCGTGCACGAGATCGTCCGAGAAGCGCGCGCAGCCGCGCCGGAACAGGCGCGGCACCCAGTCCGGATACCAGCCGCTGTGATGGATCCACTGGCCGCAGAAGCTCGACAGCCGGTCGACCGCATAGACCTGCGCGTTCGGTGCGCGGATCGTGTCGCGGATCGACTGCGCGAGTTCGGGAGTGACGACTTCGTCGGTATCGAGGGACAGGATCCAGTCGGTGTCGAGCGCGTCGAGCGCGCGGTTCTTCTGCGGGCCGAAGCCCGGCCAGTCGCGCTCGACGATCACGCGCGCGCCGTGCGCCTGCGCGATCGCGACCGTATCGTCGGTGCTGCCGCCGTCGATGACGACGACGTCGTCGGCGAACGACAGCGCGGCAAGGCACTGCGCAAGCCGCGCGGACGCATTGAGGGCGATGAGGGCGACGCCGAGGGAGGGTTCAGCCATGAAATCGTCGGAAAGGCAGAGAAAACGGTGAGCGGCAGTATACCCGCGGGCCGGCCGCCGGCCGCTTCGGCCCCGCTTCGGCGCCGCGTCGGCCATGACCGTGCCCGCCGGGGCGGTGCGGCTATAATGTTGAGCCCTTTTCGGCACCCGCCCGACAGGGCGACATCCCGGGCGGCCATGCCCGGGCGCCGCTTCGCGGCTCAAGAAGGATTGCCTTGGAAACCCAGAACACTCTTCGCAAACCGATGGACGGCACGGGCACCTCGCCCGTGACGGTCCTCAAGCGGCTGTGGCCGTACATCCGGCCGCTGATCGGCATCGTGGTGCTCGCCGTGATGACGATGGGCGTCGTCGCGGCCACCGAGGCCGGTATTCCGGCGTTGCTCAAGCCGCTCCTCGACCACGGCTTCGGCGCGCACGGCAGCGACCGTGCGAAATGGTACGTGCCGATCGCGGTGATCGGCCTCGCGCTCGTGCGCGGGGTGTCCCAGTACACGTCGAATTACCTGCTCAACTACGTATCGAACCGCATCCTGCTGCAACTGCGGCTCGAGATGTTCCAGCGGATGATCCATACCGGCGCGTCGTTCTTCCAGCGCGAAACCGCGAGCACGGTGATCAACGCGATCGTGTTCGAGGTCAACCAGATCCTGTCGGTGCTGACGGGCGTGATGGTCACGCTGGTGCGCGATTCGCTGACGGTGATCTTCCTGCTCGGCTACCTGTTCTACCTGAACTGGCGGCTCACGCTGATCGTCGCGGTGATCCTGCCGGGCATCGGCTGGCTCGTCAGCAAGATCAACCGCCGCCTGCGCCGCCTGAACCGCGAGCACCAGACGCTGACCAATGAGCTGTCGTACATCGTCGAGGAGACGGTCGGCGGCTACAAGGTCGTCAAGGTGCACAACGGCGAAGCGTACGAGATCGACCGCTTCACGCAGATGAGCAAGCGCCTGCGCGGCTACGCGATGCGCATGACGGTTTCCGGCGGCCTCGCTCAGCCGCTCACGCAGTTCCTCGCGTCGATCGCGCTCGCGGTCGTGATCACGATCGCGGTCGTGCAGTCGTCGAACGACCAGACGACGGTCGGCGGCTTCGTCGCGTTCGTCACGTCGATGCTGCTGGTGATCTCGCCGCTCAAGCACCTGATCGACGTCAACCAGCCGCTGCAGCGCGGGATGACGGCCGCCGAGCTGATCTTCGGGCTGATCGACGAGCCGGCCGAGCCGCAGGGCGGCGGCCGGCTGTTGCCGCATGCGCGCGGCGAGATCGAGTTCCGCAACGTGTCGTTCGACTACGGCGCGACCGAGCGGCCGACGCTCGACCGCATCTCGTTCAAGGTCGCGCCGGGTGAAATGATTGCGCTCGCGGGCCCGTCCGGCAGCGGCAAGACGACGCTCGTGAACCTGCTGCCGCGCTTCTTCGACCCGACCGACGGCGCGATCCTGGTCGACGGCGTGCCGGTGGCCGACTACGACCTCCACGCGCTGCGCGGCCAGATGGCGATGGTCAGCCAGGACGTCGTGCTGTTCAACGACACGATCGCCGCGAACGTCGCGTACGGGCAGACGCCCGACCGCGCGCGCGTGCAGGCCGCGCTCGAGGCCGCGAACCTCGCCGATGCGGTCGCCGCGATGCCCGACGGGCTCGACACGCTCGTCGGCGGCAACGGGATGCGGCTGTCCGGCGGCCAGCGCCAGCGGCTCGCGATCGCGCGTGCGATCTACAAGGACGCGCCGATCCTGATTCTCGACGAAGCGACCTCGGCGCTCGACTCGGAATCGGAGCGCCACGTGCAGGCCGCGCTCGAGCGGCTGATGGAAGGCCGCACGACGCTCGTGATCGCGCACCGGCTGTCGACGATCGAGCGCGCGGACCGCATCCTCGTGCTCGAGGCCGGCAAGATCGTCGAAGAAGGCAGCCACGACGAATTGCTGCGCCACGGCGGCCTCTACGCGCACCTGCACCGGATCCAGTACCAGCAGCAGGCGGCGTAACGCGCGGTTACGTAGCCGCGCGATACCGTGTGCTAGTCTTCATCGGGCAGTTCGAGTGGTTTCGTTCGACGTGACGACACGGAGGGAACGCACGATGAAGAAGATGCACGGAATGATGCTGGCCGCGGTGATCGCGGCGGGTTTCGCCGCACCGGCCGCGATGGCGCAGGACCACGACAACCACCACGACCAGGGCGGCCACGGCATGCAGCACGGCCACGGCCCGAAACACATGCCGCCCGGCCAGATGCGTCATGACGACGACGTGCCGCCGCGCTGGGCCGACCAGCCGCGCCGCGAATGGCACAAGGGCGACCGGCTTCCCCCCGAGTTCCGCGATCGCCAGTACGTGATCGACGACTGGCGCGGCTATCACCTGAGCCCGCCGCCGCGCGGCTATCAATGGGTCGGCGTCGGCGGGGATCACCTGCTGGTGCAGATCGGTTCCGGCATCGTGCTGCGGATCGGCGACTGACCCGGCCGATCGTCCGGCCCGTATCGCGACGCCGCGATGCGCGCCGGGCAGCCGGCCCGCCGCGTCACTTTGCCGCTGCGTGGCGGAACCAGCGGCGCTCGATTCTCGACATCACCCAGCACACGCCCAGCGCACACACGGTGCCGAGCGTCACTTCACCGAGCCGCATCAGCGGAACATCCCACAGCGGGCCGTTGCCCGGAAACAGCAGCACGATCGTCGCGGTTACGCCGCCGAGCCGTGCCGCGCTGCCGACGTTCAGGCACCAGCAGCAGACGATCACGACCGCGACGGTAATCGCATATGCAACGAGGCGGTCGCCGCCGAGTGCCGCGCCGGCGAAGCCGAGCACGCCGCCGACCATCGCGCCGACGAACTGGTCGCGCGACAGCGACATCGTGTCCGAGTAGTTGTGCTGCGTGACGGCGATCGCGGTGATCGCCGCCCACACGGCCTGCTCGGTGTGCATCGCGCGGCCGATCACGTAGGCGAGGCACGCGCTGCACACGGCCTGCAGCGCCATCAGCCCGCCTTGCGCGAGCCGTTCGCTGAACGACAGCCCCTTGAACAGATCGAAGATCGACTGCTGGATCTGCTGGCGGGCTTCGTTGAGTGTCCTGATCGTATCCATCATGCGTTGGCCTGGAAGCGGGTAGCGGCGGCGCGCGGGCGTCAGTGCGCCTGTTCGGGCGATGCGGCGGCCGGTTCGTCGGCCGCCGCGTCGCCGTTCTCGACGCGCGTTTCGGGCATCACGAGCCAGACCAGCAGCACGGCCAGCGCACCGGCGCCCGCGAGCCCGAAGAAGCTGACGGCATTCCCGAAATGATCGGCGACGTAGCCGGCAGCCGCGGTGCTGAGCGTCGCGCCGATCCCGGCCGCGAGCCCGAACAGCCCGATGCACAGGTTGTAGCGGCCCTTGCCGCCCGCGACGTCGGCCGCGATCAGCGGCAGCATCACGCCGAATACGGCGGCGCTGATGCCGTCGAGCATCTGCACCGGCACCAGCAGGTACGGGCTGCTCACGCCCGCGAACAACAGCGCGCGCACCGGCAGCGCGGAGAAGCCGAGCAGCAGGATCGGCCGGCGCCCCCAGCGCTGCGCGGAGCGGCCGACCCACGGCGACAGCATCGCGACGATCGCCTGCGGCACGATGATGCACGCGGCGATCACGAGCTGCACGTTCTCGCCCATCCCGGCCGTGACTTCACCGGCCGCGAGGTTCAGCATCGCCGCGTTCGACAGGTGGAACAGCACGACGCACGCCGCGAAGATCAGCATCCGGCGGTCGCGCAGCAGTTCGAGCAGTGTCTCGCGTTCGCCGGCTTCGTCGTGGTCGCCGTGATCGTCGGGCTTCGACGATTGCGGGATCACTTCGTGTGTCGGCTGGATCATCGCGAGTGCGAACAGCGCGGGCAGCGCCAGCACGGCGGTCAGCCAGAACACCGCACGCGCGGAGAAGTATTCGCCGGTGAGCCCCATCAGGCCCGCCGCGACCGCGCTGCCGATCGATGCCCAGCGCGCGTTGCGGCCGAGCCGGTCGCCGAGGTCGGCACGGCCGACGAGCGAGAACGAGATCGCGGCCATCGCCGGCACGAGCATGCAGCTCGCGAAACCGTGGAACACCTCGGCGGCGATCACCGGCACGATCGTCGGGCTCGACGCGAGCAGCACCGCGGACAGGATGATGGCCGCGATCGCCCACGCGGCCGCGCCTTTCTTGTTCTTCAGCGCGTCGACGGCGGCGCCGCCCGGCACCTGGCTGACCATCGCGCTGATCGTGCCGATCGACAGCACCATGCCGATCTCGCCCTGCGTCCACTTGTGCGACGCGAGGTAGGACGCGATGAACGGACCGAACCCGGTTTGAACGTTTGCAACGAAGAAGTTGAGCCAGTCGAGGGACCGGAGACTGCGTACGCTGACGGAATGCTTGATCGTCATCGGGTCGTACTCGCAGACGAAGCCGGTGCCGGGGCAACGGGCGGGTAGACCGCGACGATCGGCTTGTCGGCCGCGTAGGGCGGCGCCGCCTTGATCTGTGCGTCGTTCAGGTCGAGCTGCGGACGCAGCGCCTTGTCGCGCGTCACGAAGCGCAGCGCGCCCCAGCTCGCGGCGATCGAACGGCGGTCGGTATTGACGAGCCCGCCGAGGTCGAGCACGACAGCCTGCGGCTGCGACGCGCGGTCGATCAGCACGTCGACGACGCGGCCGATCTTCGTGCCGTTCGGGCGCTCGACGTCGCTGTCGAGCAATGGCAGGCGCGTCGCGGGCGAGGCCGCGGCCGAACCCGACAGCGGCACGGCCTTGGGCCGCGCGGCAGGCGGCAGGTCGCCCGACGGCACGTCGAGCACGATCGGCTCCTGTTTGCCGCCCGGCGTGAAGCGGAACACGTTCCACGGGAAGATGACCTTGCGGTCGCCGACGCCCATGAAGCCCTGCAGGTTGACGACCATCTCGCGCGGCTTGCCGCTCGCGTCGGTCACCATGTCGACCGCGCGACCGATCACCTTGCCGTTGCGGCGCGCGACTTCGCTGTCGAGCAGCGCATGGATCTGCGTGCGGTCGAGCGGGCGCGTCGCGACGATCGGCGCGGGCGGTGGCGGCGGTGGCGTCGGCGATTCGGGGCGCTGCACGGGCTTGGGCCGCGTGACTTCGCGGTGCGGCTTTTTCGGCGCTTCCGGCCCTTCCGGCTGCGTCGGCGCCGGCACGGGCGGCATCGTCAGCGGTTCGCCAGCGGTTTCCTGGACGGGTTCGACGAGCGCCTCGCTGATCGGCGCGGGCGGATTCTGGACCGGCAGCAGCCCGCAGCCGGACAGCAGCGCGGCGGCGGCGAGAATCAGGAAGACCGTCGACGACGGCAACGACTTGCGGGATGCGGGAAACGGAAGTCCGCCGCTCATTGACACTCACTCCATGGGTCGGGGCGGCCCGAGGGCACGCGGCTGGCGATGGATGGCGGGTGCGGGCGGCGCACCACGCGACGGGAGATTTTAACGTGTCTTCCTTTCAGGGCCGATTTCGACGGCTTGCTGGAGGCGGACTGTCGGGAAAAGGTAGGGATCGGCGGCGGTCGCGTCGCCGTGGGGCGACGGGGAGGTGGCCGGGCGAGGGGCCGTGCGCATGGGTGCCGGCCCGGCCTGCCGCCGTCATGGCGGGTAGGCGCGGGCGCTGCATGAAAGCAGGGGGAAACCGGGCGTCAGGCTTCCGGGTACCACGCGTCGGAGAATTCGCTGACCTGCACGTCGGTCAGTTCCGGACGGGCGGCGAGCCAACCGCGCACGAGTTCGCGATCGGCGTCGGTCGTCGTGCCGCGCGGTGCGCCGGAGATCACGTACGCGCCGATGCCTTCGTCCGCCGACGCGACGGTCAGCAGACCGTTCGCTTCGACGAAGTCGATGAACGCGTCGATCAGCTGGCCGCGTTCGAGGTCGGTCAGTTCATTGCGGTAGTGCGCGGTCGCGTTGAACGCGAGTTCCTGGAATTCGCCGATGTGGAGTTTCTTGCGCTGGCGGCGGTTGTGGCCTTGGCTCATGGTGTGTGGTGAGTGAATGAGAGGGGAATGGATCGTGCGGCCGGCGGCGGCAGCGAAAGGATGACGCGTGGCGCCGTCTCGATCGCGTGTCATCGCGGGGGCGATCGTGAAACCATTCGTGAACATTGACGCGATGGGCGTTTCGTGATGCGGCTTGGCCCGGCGGCTCATCGCGCGCATGACCGAATGATACAGGGACGGCGGGCTGCCTCGGCTTTGCTATGGTCGGCGGCTACTCGAACGACAACGCGGGTCGCATGTCGGACGATCGCAATTCGTTCATTGGACGTATCGATCTCGAGGCGGGCGTCCTGTTTTTCCGGTGTTCTGAAATGCCGACCGATACGCGGGAAAAGCTGGCGGCGTTCACGCGCGAAGAACCGGGTCGCCCGTTGGTCGGCGGCGAACTGAAGATCGCTCCGTCGTCACGCGCCTCGAAGAGGATCTGTATGTGACCGGAATCGACGCAATCGAATTCATCGACAAGTGGGCCGAAACGTTTGGCGTGCAGGCCGGCGATTTTCCCTGCGGCCGCTATTTCGGCCCGGAGGAACAGGATACGGTGACGACGTTTCTCGCGATGTTTTCCGAGCGTTATCGCCAACCGCCGCGCGTGCCGTTGACGCTCGGCATGCTGGAGGAAGCGATGCGGCTCGACCGTTGGGACAGCAATGCGATCGAGCGGGCCGCAACGCCAACCGCTCACCCGAAATAACCGGACTCGAACGGCCGTTACATCAGCACGATGTCGTATTGCTCCTGGCTCAAATTCGACTCGACCTGCAGCGACACCGGTTTGCCGATGAAGTCGATCAGCATCGCGAGATGTTGCGATTCCTCGTCGAGGAACAGGTCGATCACCTGCTGCGCGGCGATCACGCGGAATTCGCGCGGGTTGAATTGCCGCGACTCACGCAGGATCTCGCGCAGGATGTCGTAGCACACGGTACGCGACGTTTTCACCTGGCCCTTGCCCTGGCAGGTCGGGCACGGTTCACACAGCACGTGCGCGAGCGATTCGCGCGTGCGCTTGCGCGTCATCTCGACGAGCCCGAGCTGGGAGAAGCCGTTGACCGTCACGCGCGTGCGGTCGCGCGACAGCGCCTTCTTCAGCTCGGACAACACCGCGTCGCGATGTTCGGCGTTCTCCATGTCGATGAAGTCGATGATGATGATCCCGCCGAGGTTGCGCAGCCGCAGCTGCCGCGCGATCGTGTGCGCGGCCTCGAGGTTGGTCTTGAAGATCGTGTCGTCGAAGTTGCGCGCACCGACGTAACCGCCCGTGTTCACGTCGATCGTCGTCATCGCCTCGGTCTGGTCGATCATCAGGTAGCCGCCCGACTTCAGGTCGACACGGCGCGACAGCGCGCGCTGGATCTCCGTCTCGATGTTGTACAGGTCGAACAGCGGCCGTTCGCCCGTGTAGTGGTGCAGCTTCGGGCTCACGGCCGGCGTGAACTCGGCCGCGAATTCGGAGAGGCGCTGGTAGGTCTCGCGCGAATCGACCTGGATGCGTGTCGTGTCGTCGTTCGCGAAATCGCGCAGCACGCGCTGCGCGAGATCGAGATCCTGGTACAGCAGGCTCGTCGCCGGCAGCCGCTGCGCCTGCCCGACGATCGTCGCCCACGTCTTGCGCAGGTACGTGACGTCGCCGGCGAGTTCGTCGGAAGTTGCATCCTCGGCGATCGTGCGCACGATATAGCCGCCTTTCTCGTCCGGCGGGATCACGGCGGTCAGCCGTGCGCGCACGGCTTCGCGCTCGGCCTCGCTCTCGATCTTCTGCGAGATGCCGATATGCGGCTCCTGCGGCAGGTAGACGAGCGTGCGGCCCGCGATGCTGACCTGCGTCGACAGCCGGGCGCCTTTCGTGCCGATCGGATCCTTGATCACCTGGACCATCAGCGTCTGGCCCTCGAACACGGTCTTTTCGATCGGCTGGTGCGGCGTGCCCGACTGCGGCTCGCCCGCGAGGCGCGGATGCCAGATGTCGGCGACGTGCAGGAACGCCGCGCGTTCGAGGCCGATGTCGATGAATGCCGACTGCATGCCGGGCAGCACGCGCACGACCTTGCCGAGATAGATGTTGCCGACCCGCCCGCGCGACAGCGTGCGCTCGACGTGAAGCTCCTGCACCGCGCCTTGCTGGACGAGTGCGACCCGCGTTTCCTGCGGCGTGAGGTTGATCAGGATTTCTTCGTTCATGGTGGGATTCAGAAGGCGACACGCGCGGCGCGCAACAGCGCCGCGGTCTCAAAAAGGGGCAGACCCATGATACCTGAATGGGAACCATCGATTCGCTCGATGAACTCGGCCGCGCGCCCCTGGATCGCGTACGCGCCGGCCTTGCCGAACGGCTCGCCGGTGTCGACGTA
Source organism: Burkholderia sp. COPS (assembly GCF_019425585.1). Taxonomy (NCBI): domain Bacteria; kingdom Pseudomonadati; phylum Pseudomonadota; class Betaproteobacteria; order Burkholderiales; family Burkholderiaceae; genus Burkholderia; species Burkholderia sp. COPS. Next base: position 24,467 of record NZ_WIXR01000046.1, read on the forward strand.
GCGGGCGAACGCGTCGCGCGATGCATTTGAAAAGCGTACCGACGAGCGCGACAGCGCGGGCGGCAGGAGTTCGCCGTCGGCGCCGATCACGGCGACGGCGGTCAGGACTGCGTGTTCGCGGCCCGCGAGGCGGGTGAGCATCGCGAGCGCATCGTCGGCGTCGGCCGGCTTGCCGAGGATCGCGCCGTCGATCGTGACGGTCGTATCGGCGACCAGCACCGGCGCGGCCGGCTTGCCGCTCGCGACGAGGCGCGCACGCGCGGCCTCGGCCTTGGCGACGGTCACGCGCCGCACGTAGGCATCGGCGGCTTCGCCGGGCAGTTCGGCCTCGAGCGCTTCGGCGTCCTCGTCGGGGCGCGGCAGCAGCAGCTCGAAGCGCACGCCGATCTGCTGCAGCAGCTCCTGGCGGCGCGGGCTTTGTGAAGCGAGGTAAAGGGTCGGGAAAAGTGCGGGGGACGTGCTGGACGGCATGGTGTCGTTATCTCGGTGAGCGCGCGAGGCGCGCGTCTCGAGGACGACACGTCATGCGCGGTGGTAGGGGTGATTCTGCGTGATGCTCCACGCCCGGTAAAGCTGTTCGGCGAGCAGCACGCGCACCATCCCGTGCGGCAGCGTCATGCTCGAGATGCGCAGCAGCACGTCGGCACGCGCTTTCAGTTCCGGATCGAGCCCGTCGGCACCGCCGATCACGAACGCGACGTCGCGGCCGTCCTGCTGCCAGCCGGGCAGCGCCTGCGCGAGCTGCATCGTGGTCCAGTCGCGGCCGCGCTCGTCGAGCGCGACGAGGCGCGCGCCCTTCGGCAACGCGGCCTCGATCTTCTGCCGCTCGGCCGCCATCACGCTCTCGGCGCTGCGGCCGCCCGAACGCAGTTCGGGCTTGATCTCGCGCAACTCGATGCGCAGTTCCGGCGGCATCCGCTTCGTGTATTCGTCGAAGCCGGACGCGATCCAGCCCGGCATCTTGTGGCCGACCGCAAGAATGAAAAGCTTCATCGGGAGACGCGTAACGACTCGGGGCTCAACGGCGGCGGGCGGCCGTCTTGCGCGCCGGGCGTGCGGGCGCTTCTTCCTCTTCTTCGTCGTCTTCGCTCGCCGTCGCGAAACCGTTGCCCTTGCCACCGCCGAGCTTCATCCGCACGGGCTTGTCGCCCCAGATTTCCTCGAGGTTGTAGTACTGGCGCAGCGCCGGTTGCAGGATGTGCACGACCGCGTCGCCGCAGTCGACCAGCACCCATTCGCCGGTGTCCTCGCCTTCGGAGCTGACGATGTCGCCGCCGGCTTCCTTGACCTTGTCGCGCACGTTCGACGCGAGCGCCTTGGTCTGGCGGTTGGAGGTGCCCGAAGCGACGACCACGCGGTCGAACAGTTCGGTCAGGTGGCTGGTGTTGAACACCTTGATGTCTTGCGCCTTGACGTCTTCGAGGGCGTCGACGATCACGCGCTGCAGTTTGCGAATATCCATGGATTCAGGAATGGTAGAGGCGATGTTGAAGAATATAGGCCCATACGGCGGCCGGCACATGCTCGGCCGATGCGTCGGGCATTTGTGCATGGCGCGCGATGCATTCGCGCAGGTGTGCGCGGATGTCGGTCGCGGCGATGTCGAACGAAAGGGTCGTATCGATCAGCAGGTGGCCGCCCGGCGTGGCCTTCAGCACGTCGGCGCCGGCCTGCCGCGCGGCGATTTCCCGCGCGACGTCCGGCGGCGCCGCGCCGAGCTCGAAGCCCGGGCGCGTCGACACGCAGATGTGCGCGTAATCGAACAGCGTGCGCCAGTCGCGCCACGTGTCGAGGCGCACGAGCTGGTCGGCGCCGATCAGCAGCGACAGCGACGCGTCCGGGCCGATCCGCGCGCGCCAGCGCGCGAGCGTCTCGACCGTGTAGGTCGGGCCGGCGTGCTCGATCTCGTCGGTGGCGACGGTCACGGTCACGCCCGGCAGGGACAGCGAGCCGGCGGCCGCGCGGGTCATCGCGAGCCGATGCTCGGCGGCCGACACGTCGCGCTTCTGGTACGGCTGCCCGGCGGGCAGCAGCACGAGTTCGGTCAGGCCGAGCAGCCCGGCGAACCGGCGCGCGAGCGCGAGATGGCCGTCGTGGATCGGGTCGAAAGTGCCGCCCAGCAGGCCGATACGACGCGGCAGCGGGGCGGGGCGGGCGATGGTGTCCAGAAAAACGTGTCCTGTTCTTGAGGCGGCGGGGCGCGGCGGGCTCAGACCCAGTCGCGCGGCACGAGGAATTCGCTCAGGCGCGCTTCCGGCGAGCCCGGCTCGGGTTGCCAGTTGTAGCGCCAGTTCGCGACCGGCGGCATCGACATCAGGATCGATTCGGTCCGGCCGCCGCTTTGCAGGCCGAACAGCGTGCCGCGGTCGAACACGAGGTTGAATTCGACGTAGCGGCCGCGCCGGTAAGCCTGGAAGTCGCGCTCGCGCTCGCCGTACGGCAGCGCGACACGACGCTCGACGATCGGCAGGTACGCGTTCAGGAACGCGTCGCCGACGCTTTGCATCATCTCAAACGAGCGTTCGAATCCGGGCTCGGAGAAATCGTCGAAGAAGATCCCGCCGACGCCGCGCGTCTCGTTGCGGTGCTTCAGGAAGAAATACTCGTCGCACCACGTCTTGAAACGCGGATAGAGCTCGGCGCCGAACGGCTCGAGCGCGTCCTTGCAGGTCTGGTGGAAATGCCGCGCGTCGTCCTCGAACGGATAAACCGGTGTCAGATCCATCCCGCCGCCGAACCAGAAGACCGGCGCTTCGCCGGGTTTCGTCGCGATCAGCATCCGCACGTTCATGTGCACGGTCGGGCAGTACGGATTGCGCGGGTGCAGCACCAGCGACACGCCGAGCGCCTCGAAGCCGCGGCCGGCCAGCTGCGGACGCGCGGCGCTCGCCGACGGCGGCAGCGCGTCGCCCGCGACGTCGGAAAAACCGATCCCCGCGCGCTCGAACACGCGGCCGCCTTCGAGAATCCGCGTGCAGCCGCCGCCGCGCAGGCGCTCTTGCGGCCCGCGCTGCCACGCATCGGTCGCGAGCGGCGTGCCGTCGAGCGCGCCGAGCGCGTCGGCGATGCGTGTCTGCAGGCCCTGAAGGTACGTGCGCACGCGCGTCACGTCGTAGGTCGAATCGGTCATGTCTGGACTGGGTGCCTCCGTGCGAAGCGGGGGCCGTAAAAAAGGCATCTGCCGGGCATTCTATCGAACCCCGGCAGAGGAGCTGCCGCCGCGCGCGGGCGGGGCGGCGGTTGCAACGTTACGCGCTCTTGCGGTTGAGCGCGCGGAAGCCGATGTCGCGGCGGTACTGCATGCCTTCGAAATTGATCTGGTTGATCGTGTCGTACGCATGCTGCTGCGCTTCGCGCACCGAATCGGCGAGGCCGACCACGCACAGCACGCGGCCGCCGGACGTCGTCAGCTTGTCGCCGTCGAGCGTCGTGCCCGCATGGAACGTGACCGCCTGTTCGGTCTCGGCCGGGATCCCGTTGATGCGGTCGCCCTTGCGCGGCGCGTCCGGATAACCGTGCGCGGCCAGCACGACGCCGAGCGCGGTGCGGCGGTCCCAGTCGAGCTCGACCGTGTCGAGCGTGCCCGCGATCGCCTGCTCGACGACCTTCGAGAAATCGCTCTTCAGGCGCGCCATGATCGGCTGCGTTTCCGGGTCGCCCATCCGGCAGTTGAACTCGAGCGTGCGCGGATTGCCTTCCTTGTCGATCATCAGGCCCGCATACAGGAAGCCCGTGAAGCGGATGCCGTCCTTCTCCATCCCGCGCACGGTCGGCATGATGATCTCGCGCATCACACGTGCGTGCATCTGCGGCGTGACGATCGGCGCGGGCGAATACGCGCCCATGCCGCCGGTGTTCGGGCCGCGATCCTCGTCGAGCAGGCGCTTGTGGTCCTGGCTCGAAGCCAGCGCCAGTGCGTGCTTGCCGTCGACCATCACGATGAAGCTGGCTTCCTCGCCGTCGAGGAATTCCTCGATCACGACGCGCGCGCCGGCGTCGCCGAGCTTGTTGCCCGACAGCATCATGTCGACGGCCGCGTGGGCCTCTTCGAGCGTCATCGCGACGACGACGCCCTTGCCGGCCGCGAGGCCGTCGGCCTTCACGACGATCGGCGCACCCTTCGCGTCGATGTACGCGTGGGCGGCGGCCACGTCGGAGAACGTTTCGTACTCGGCGGTCGGGATGCCGTGGCGCTTCATGAACGCCTTCGCGAAATCCTTCGAGCTCTCGAGCTGCGCGGCTTCGCGGGTCGGGCCGAAGACCTTCAGGCCGCGTGCGCGGAACAGGTTGACGATACCGGCCGCGAGCGGCGCTTCCGGCCCGACGAGCGTGAACGCGACGCCTTCGCTTTCCGCGAAATCGGCGAGTTCGTCGAGCGCCGTGATGTCGACGTTCTTCAGACGCTCGTCCTGTGCCGTGCCGCCATTGCCGGGCGCGACATAGACCATCTGGACGCGCGGCGACTGCGCGAGCTTCCACGCCAGCGCATGTTCGCGGCCGCCGGAACCGACGACGAGTAGTTTCATGGGATTCCCCGCAGACTAGAAAACAGGGCGGCCGGCACGCTCAGGCGCGCCGGCCGCGGATTCGATCGGGCCGCCGCCGCAACAGGTGCGCGGCGGCCGGCATCTCATTCCTCGACGATGACGGCGTTCGTATACACGTCCTGCACGTCGTCGAGGTTCTCGAGCGCGTCCAGGAGCTTCTGCATCTTCGCCGCGTCGTCGCCGGTGAATTCGACTTCGTTCTGCGGCTTCATCGTCACTTCGGCGAGTTCGGCCTTGAAGCCCGCGGCTTCGAGCGCGTCCTTCACCGCCGAGAATGCCTGCCAGTCGCACAGCACTTCGATCGAGCCGTCGTCGTTCGTGTTCACGTCGTTCGCGCCGGCTTCGAGCGCGGCTTCCATCAGCGCGTCTTCCGACGTGCCGGGCGCGAACAGGAACTGGCCGACGTGATCGAACATGAACGCGACCGAGCCGTCGGTGCCCATGTTGCCGCCGAACTTCGAGAACGCGTGGCGGACTTCCGCGACCGTGCGGGTGCGGTTGTCGGTCAGCGTGTCGACGATGATCGCCGCGCCGCTGATGCCGTAGCCTTCGTAACGGATTTCCTCGTAGTTCGCGCCGTCCGCGCCGCCGACGCCGCGATCGATCGCGCGCTTGACGTTGTCCTTCGGCATGTTCGCGTCGGCCGCCTTGTCGACCGCGAGACGCAGGCGCGGGTTCGAGTTGACGTCGCCGCCGCCGAGGCGCGCCGCGACCTGGATTTCCTTGATCAGGCGGGTCCAGATCTTGCCGCGCTTCGCGTCGGCCGCTGCCTTCTTATGCTTGATGTTGGCCCATTTCGAATGACCAGCCATACCTTTCTCCGTGCCCGGGCGCGCAGCGCGGGCGATTGTTTCAATGTGTCGTTGAGTCGGCGGCCGTGTCGGCGGGCATGAAGCCGCGGGGGCCGCGCGTGTCGAGTGGATCGAGATTTTATCACGCGGCGACCGCCGGATCGGGGCCGCCGCGCATGGCCGAACGGCCGGGTGGGCGGCCGCGGACCGGGCCGCGCGCAACGCGGCCGTGCCGGGGCTCAGTTCTTGGTGCCGAACAGGCGGTCGCCCGCGTCGCCCAGGCCCGGCACGATGTACGCGTGCTCGTTCAGGTGCGAATCGAGCGACGCGACGAACAGCTTCACGTCGGGGTGTGCGTCCTGGAACACCTGCACGCCTTCGGGCGCGGCCACCAGCGCGACGAACATGATGTTCGCGGCCGGCACGTTGCGGCGTTTCAGCACGTCGACCGCGTGCACCGCCGAGTAGCCGGTCGCGACCATCGGGTCGCACAGGATGAAGATGCGGTCTTCCAGATCCGGCAGGCGCACCAGGTATTCGACCGGGCGGTGGTCGTCGGCGCGGTACACGCCGATATGGCCGACGCGCGCGGACGGCACCAGGTCGAGCAGGCCGTCCGACATCCCGATGCCCGCGCGCAGCACCGGCACGATCGCCAGTTTCTTGCCCGCGATCACCGGCGCGTCGACCTCGACGAGCGGGGTTTCGACCCGCTTGGTGGTAATCGGCAGGTTGCGGGTGATCTCGTAACCCATCAGCAGCGTGATTTCGCGCAGCAACTCGCGGAACGTGCGCGTGGACGTTTCCTTGTCGCGCATGTGCGTGAGCTTGTGCTGGATCAGCGGGTGATCGGTGATGAAGAGATTCGGGAAACGGCTGTCCTGTTTCATGACGGGGGGGCGCCTTGGCGGCAAAAGAGGATCGGGGG
>NZ_WIXR01000047.1:0-3130 GCF_019425585.1 Burkholderia sp. COPS
ATCCTGTTCGAGCGCACGTTCGCGACCGCGCAGGAGCTGAACCGCTATCGCAAGGAAGTCACCAGCCGCCTGCAGGCCGAAAGCGGCCCGTCGTCGGCAGCGCAGCCGGCCTGAGGCCGGCAGGCGCCGCCGCCGGCGTGAATCGCGCCGGCCGGTAGCGCCGCAGTGCCGTACCCGACGCAAGAAGCCCGCCTGGCCAGCCCGGCGGGCTTTTTATCTGGCGCCGCCGTCGCGCGCGCCGTTGCTCATTCCGTCCGACCTTCACCATGTCCGCCACCTTCGAACGCAAGCTGATCACCCGTGATGCCCTCGTCGCGCTGCGCGCGTCGCTGCCGTCGCCCGTCGTGTTCACCAACGGCGTATTCGACATCCTGCACCGCGGCCACGTCACGTATCTCGCCGACGCGAAAGCGCTCGGCGCGTGCCTGATCGTCGGCGTGAACAGCGATGCGTCGGTGCGCATGCTTGGCAAGGGCGACGACCGGCCGATCAATCGCGAGGAGGACCGCGCGGCACTGCTCGCGGCGCTGGAAAGCGTCGACTGGGTCGTGACGTTCGGGGAAAAGACGCCGGTGTCGCTGATCGAGGCCGTCCGTCCGGACATCCTCGTGAAGGGCGGCGACTACGACATGGATGCACTGCCGGAATCGGCGCTCGTGCGCGGCTGGGGCGGCCGTGCGCTGGCGATTCCGTTCGAGCACGACCGCTCGACCACCGCGTTGCTGAAGAAGGTGCGCGCGCAGCAGTCCTGAGCGCGGCCGGGCGCCGTCAGGGCGCGGACGCCGCGAGCGGGGCGGTCGTGACGGCCGGCGGCGCGATCGGGCCACCGACGACGGGTTGGTCGGTCGCCTGCGCGAGCGGCGTCACGCGCAGCGCATCGGGCCGGACCTGCCGCGACAGCACGCCAGGTTCGCGCGGGCCGGCCGACGGCACCGGCCCGAACACGCCGCGCGCCACCACGAACGCGAGCATGTTGGCGAGAAAGAGAACAGCGATCAGCCAGCGCAGCATCGTCGAACCTCCCTGTCGTTATCGACGTCGTTCACGTCATTCAGTCGAGCCGGCCGCATGGCCGGCTTTTTCATGGCTTCCGCCGGTCGAATGCACGGGCGGTTGCAGCTGCCCCCGCGCGTACCGCTTCGTCAGCGTGCCGCATGTCCGTCCGGACCTGCGTCGCCATGCCCACCGGCGCGATGCCGGCGCCGGTACGTCAATCCTGCGCGGCTTCGGCCGCAATCAGCGCGAGCCCGGACAGGATCAGTGCATCGTGCCGCGTATGCGGCACCGTCAGCGCGCGTGCGACGTCCTCCGCCGCGCCGCCGGCCAGCACGAGCCGCACGGGTGCGTGCCACGCGTCGGCAAGGTCGCGCCACGCGCGTTCGATCAGCCCAGCCTGCGCGTACAGGCAGCCGGCCGACAGCGAGCGCGGCGTATCGACCTGGAACGGATCGGCCTGCGCACCCGCGAGCAATCCGCTCGCGATATCGGTGGTCAGCGTCGGCAGCTGCGCGGTGTGCGTGCCGAGCGCGCGCATCATCAGCGCCCAGCCCGGCGCGATCAGCCCGCCAGTGAAGCGGCCGTCCGCGCGCAGCGCCTCGAGTGTCGTCGCGGTGCCGAACGTCGCGATCAGCAGGTGCTCGCCCGGAAATGCCGCGTGCGCGCCGATCAGGCCGGCCCAGCGGTCGCTGCCGAGCTGTTCGGGTGTCGTATAGCCGTTCGTCACGCCGCATTGCGTGTGACGCGAGCGTATCGTCGTGCGCGGCAGGCCCGGCCAGCGCGCGTCGAGCAGCGCGTCGAGCCGGGCGGCCACGTCGGCGCCCGCGACGTTCGAGATCCACGCGCCGCGCGGATGCGGCAGGTTCGACCAGTCGGGATCGGCGCCGCCGTCGCGCGTGTGGCCGAATGCGCCCGTCTCGACGAGCGTGCGCTGCGCATCGGCGAGCGCCCACTTGATCCGGCTGTTGCCGGCGTCGATCAGCAGGTGCGGCTCGTTCATTGCGCTTCGCGCAGCGACACGTCGCCGGCCGCGATCGCCTGGATGCCGTCCGGCGTGTCGAGCAGCAGCTGGCCGGTCGCGTCGATGCCCGTCGCGATGCCGCGCGCGCGTTCGACGCCCTGTTCGAGCAGGACGACTTCGCGCCCCGCATACGCGTGCAACGCATGCCAGCGCGGCACGAACGGCGCGAGCCCTTCGACGCCGAACTGCGCGAGCGCAGGCGTGAGCGCGTTCAGCGACGCGGCGAGCGTATCGGTGAGGTTGGCCGATGCGCACGCGATCGACAGCGCAGCGGGCGGCAGCCCGCTCGCGAGCGTCGCTTCGCGCGCGCGCAGCGCGTCGACCTGCGCGGCGACGGCTTCCGCGCCGCGGACGTTGATGCCGAAGCCGATCACGACGGCGGTCGCGTCGGCGCTGGCCCAGGCGGTTTCGATCAGGATCCCGGCGAGCTTGCCGACGATGCGCGGCGTGCCGTCGTCGGTGGCCGTCAGCAGCAGGTCGTTCGGCCATTTGAGCGCGACGCGCGAGCGGGCGTCGAGCGGCAGCGTGGCCAGCCCTTCCGCAAGCGCGACGCCGATCGCGATGCTGAGGCCGCCGAGCGCGTCGACGGGGCGCGGCACGATGCAGCCGACCGAGCACAGCAGCGCGTTGCCGGGCTGCGCGAACCACGGGCGGCCCTGCCGGCCGCGGCCGGCCGTCTGCTCGAATGCCACGCGCACGAGCGGCGCGGGCAGCGCGTTCGCGTGGCGCGGCAGCGCCTTGAGGCGCGTCGCGACGTCGGCGTTGGTCGAGCCGGTGGCGGCGACGATGTCGAGCGGCCACGCACGCGGCGCGGCGTCCAGGTGCGCCTCGAGCCGGTTGCGCGCGATGTGCGCGTCGCCGGAATCGGGCGTGTCGGAGGAGGTGGGGGCGTTCATGGCGCCTATTGTAGCGACAGGGGGCGGTGGCGCGCGTCGAGCGGCGCGCGCCACCGGCAGTGATCGACCGGCAGTGATCGACCGGCAGTGATCGACCGGCAGTGATCGACCGGCAGTGATCGACCGGCAGTGATAGACCGGCAGTGATCGACCGGCAGTGATAGACCGGCAGTGATCGACCGGTAGTGATAGACCGGCGGCGACCGATCGGCAATGA